>NZ_VMLG01000010.1:0-121132 GCF_013276565.1 Streptococcus sp. 53 | reverse complement strand
AGTAGTTTTGTGATAAAATATAACTGTTCCATAGGATTCTTTCTAATGATGGTTTTGTCGCTTTTCATTATAGATCTTATGGGACTTTTTTTTCTACAACAAAATAGGCTCCATAATATCCATAGGGGATTTACTCACTACAAATATTATAGAGCCTTTTTATATCGTTTATATTATAATTGTGTTATTTTACTTCCAACTATTGAGAGAAATTTCTCCGCTATTGAGCCAGATTTCTTTTCCGTTATCATATTGAACTAAAAGCTTGCCATTTTCTGAGATATCTTTAGCAAGTCCTTTGTAGTCTTTTTGATCTAGTGTAAAAGTGACTTCTTTTCCAAGAACGAATGAGTGTTTTTTATATAGGTATAATAACTCCTCTGCTGGTGTTTCGAAGAAAGCACGCCATATTTCGATAATTAATTCATTTCTTGTTATAGGTGCTGATGTTTTAAATAAGCTAGCAGCTTTTTCTTTTAACTCTTGTGGGAAGTCATTAATAGTAAAGTTGATTCCTACTCCAATAATGATATCTGTGACTAAGCCTGTTTCTACAGAGGTCATTGCTTCAGTGAGAATTCCTCCAATTTTATGATTGTTTAGGTAGATATCATTGACCCATTTTATGTCGACATCTATTAATGTTAGGTTCTTAATGGCTTTGTAGATAGCTCCTGCTACAAGTAGTGTGTAGGATGGTAATTGGTCATAGGGGAGATTTGGTTTAAGATGGAGTGTCATATAAATACCACCTTGTGGTGAGTAGAAGGAACGTTGAAAACGGCCTCGGCCTGCTGTTTGATAGGAAGCTAGATAGAGGGTATTTGTTTCATGGCCTAAATCAATTGCTTCTTTTGCATCTAGTTGTGTTGATTTTGTTTCGGTTTTAAAGCTGACTTTAATTGGAAGATTTTCTTCTAGAATCTCTGGAAGAATAAGGTCACCATTCACCAGTTTATAGCCTTTGTTTTTGATACTATCAATTTCAATGCCTTCTTGTTCTAGCCGCCTGATGGCTTTCCAAATTGATGTTCTGCTGAGGGATAGTTCTTCTGCGATTTTTTCTCCGCTGATATAATCGGTTTCTTTAGCTAGAATCTGGTAGACAGCTTGGTAGGATTTCATAGTGTTTCCTTTCTCACTAGTTGGTACTGAGAGTATCTTTTCTTGTATGACTTGGAGTCTGATTAAAGTATTGTTTATAAGCTTTTGAAAAATGGAGTGGATCTGAAAAACCTACTGAGTATGCAATTACCTTGATGGACTCTTGGGTATTTTCGAGAAGTTGTTTAGCTCGGTGCATTCGAACGTAGAGTAGGTATTCTTTGGGTGATAAGGTATTAAATTCTTTGAATACGCTTGATAAGTAGCTTCTGTGAACGGATAGTTCTTTTGCTAAATCTTGAATTGTAAGTGATTGAGGATAGTGGCTATCAATTAATCGTTTGCATTCAAGATAGAGTTGGTAGGTTGATGAAATATTCTTTTTTTTCTGATTGGGAGCAATAGTTCCCAGATGAAACATCAGTTCATGGAGTTGTCCCATGATATGAAGTTGGGCTAATTCATTGGATTTTGTAATCTGAGCGAAGCGAACAATGTCTGAGATGAGTTTTGCAGTAGTCTGGGTATGACAAGTTTCAGATTGGATGAGATAGGATTGGTCAGAAATTTGAGAAAGAGCAAAATAATCAGGAGCTTTCCCTCCAGTGATTCCTAACCAGTAGTAGGCCCAAGGTTCTTTACTATCTGCTTGATAAAAGGTTAGTTCCTCTGGTTTTAATAGAAAGAAATCTCCTTCTTTTAAATCAACAATTTTACCCTTGTAATGAAATTTTCCTTGTCCTTTAGTAATGTAATGTAGAACGTATGTATCACGAATGGCTGGACCAAAAGAGTAATTTGGTGTGCATTCCTCATATCCATAAAAGCTTAAGGAAAGGTCAATTGTTCCAGTCTGGTATTCTGAAAAAACTAGCATGTGCTACCTCCTACCTAACATTTTACCATATTCTTGAGACATTTTTCTATTTTGGAAAGCGATTTCAGATGATAAAATAGAATCAATAAAGTGATGAGGTGAAGTAAATGGGAGTTAGGCTAGAGAATAATCTATTTTATGTTGAGAGTAAAAATTTAAGTTTGATTATTGAAAATCGAAATGGCTACTTACTTTTGAAACATTTAGGAAAGACTATTAAGAACTATAAAGGTTGCAATAGTGTTTATGAACGAGACCATGCCTTTTCAGGGAATCCAACGACTAATAATAGAACCTTTAGTTTAGATACTCAGCGTCAGATTTTCGGACAACATGGCTTAGGAGATTTTAGGAAACCAACTATACAGGTTCAGCATAGTGTAACTGAAGTAACAGACTTTCGATTTGTAGAAGCAAAGATTTTAAAAGGTCAGAATGGTCCACAGGGATTACCTTCTCCGCATAGCATGGACGATACAGAGACCCTTGCTTTGATGTTAGAAGATTCTAAGGCTCAACTTAGCCTGACTTTGTATTATACTGCTTTTGATAATGATGCGACAATTGCTAGCTACAGTAAATTAGAGAATAATAGTAATCAGGAAGTTGTCATCCATAAAGATTTTTCTTTTATGGCTGATTTGCCAGCTGCAGCTTACGAAATCGTAACTCTTCAGGGTGCTTATGCTCGCGAAAAGACTGTCAGACGTCAACAGGTAGAACAAGGAATCTTTTCGATTAGTTCGAACCGCGGTGCTTCTGGTCATGCTCAAACACCAGCTCTTCTACTATGTGATCAAGGAGTCACAGAGGATGCTGGGAATGCACTTGCTATTCAACTAATGTATAGTGGAAACTTTGAAGCTTTTGTTCAAAGGAATCAATTGAATGAAGTTCGACTGGCGATTGGGATTAATTCGGAAAACTTTTCTTGGAAGTTAGACCCTGAGGAATACTTTGAAACACCAGTAGCTTTAGTGACCTATTCAGATAAGGGATTAACTGGTATTAGCCATGAAAGTCAAAATTTTGTACTGAAGCATATTCTGCCAAGTAAATTTTCTAAAAAAGAACGTCCAATTCTAATCAATAACTGGGAAGCAACCTACTTTGACTTTCAGAGAGAAAAACTGTTAGAGCTGGCTGATGAAGCTAAGAAAGTTGGTATTGAACTTTTTGTATTGGATGATGGATGGTTTGGCAATCGCTTTGATGATAATCGTGCTTTAGGTGATTGGATTGTTAATGAGAAAAAACTGGGTGGTAGCCTAGAAAGTCTGATTTCAGCTATCCATGAAAGAGGTCTACAGTTTGGACTTTGGTTAGAACCGGAAATGATTTCTGTAGATAGTGATTTGTATCGTAAACATCCTGACTGGGCTATTCAGGTTCCAGGATATGAGCATACCTATTCTCGGAATCAATTAGTACTTAATCTTGCCAATCCTCAGGTAGTAGAATACTTGAAAAGTGTCTTAGATCAACTCCTATCTTATCATGAGATTGACTACATCAAATGGGATATGAACCGCAATATCACTAACTTAGGAAATGGCTTAACTTATCTAAAGACACAGATGCAATCTCATCAGTACACGCTGGGACTTTATGAACTTGTCGCTTATCTGACAGAGAAGCACAGTCATATTCTCTTTGAGTCCTGCTCTGGTGGTGGTGGACGAAATGATCTTGGTATGATGCGCTATTTCCCACAAGTCTGGGCAAGTGATAATACTGATGCTATTGCACGTTTACCAATTCAATACGGTTCATCCTATCTCTATCCAACCATTTCTATGGGGGCTCATGTGTCAGCAGTACCGAATCATCAGATGGGACGGATGACACCATTGGAAACTCGTGGTCATGTAGCAATGATGGGAAATTTGGGCTATGAGCTTGATTTGACAAGTTTATCAGATGAAGAGAAAGCTACGATTGCTAATCAGGTGAACTTGTATAAAGAATTACGACCAGTAGTTCAGTTAGGACAACAGTATAGACTAATCAATCCCGAGTCTGCATCCAATGAAGCAGCTGTACAATTTAATTACAAAAATCAAACGATTGTAACCTACGTTCGCGTTTTGTCAGTTGTAGAGACCATGGAAACAACTTTAAAATTAAAAGATTTGGATGCAGAGGGACTGTATGAATTACGGGAAAATGGAGAAGTTCACTCAGGTGCAGAACTCATGTATGCAGGCTTAACTGTTATCTTATCCCAAGGAGATTTTTTGAGTAGACAGTATATTTTTAGAAGACTATAATAAAGGTGTATAATTTTATAAAGGAGGCTTTCCAATGAAATGGTATAAAAAAATCGGACTTCTTGCAATTACAGGTTTAGCTTTGTTTGGGCTCGGCGCTTGCTCCAACTATGGTAAATCTGCGGATGGCACAGTGACCATCGAGTATTTCAACCAGAAAAAAGAAATGACCAAAACCTTGGAAGAAATCGCTCGTGATTTTGAGAAGGAAAACCCTAAGATCAAGGTCAAAGTCGTCAATGTACCAAATGCTGGTGAAGTATTGAAGACACGTGTTCTCGCAGGAGATGTGCCTGATGTGGTCAATATTTACCCACAGTCCATCGAACTGCAAGAATGGGCAAAAGCAGGTGTCTTTGAAGATTTGAGCAACAAAGACTACCTGAAACGCGTGAAAAATGGCTACGCTGAAAAATATGCTGTAAACGAAAAAGTTTACAACGTTCCTTTTACAGCTAATGCTTATGGAATTTACTACAACAAAGATAAATTCGAAGAGCTGGGCTTGAAGGTTCCTGAAACCTGGGATGAATTTGAACAGTTAGTCAAAGACATCGTTACTAAAGGACAAACACCATTTGGAATTGCAGGTGCAGATGCTTGGACACTCAATGGTTACAATCAATTAGCCTTTGCGACAGCAACAGGTGGAGGAAAAGAAGCCAATCAATACCTTCGTTATTCTCAACCAAATACCATTAAATTGTCGGATCCGATTATGAAAGATGACATCAAGGTCATGGACATCCTTCGCATCAATGGCTCTAAGCAAAAGAACTGGGAAGGTGCTGGCTATACCGATGTTATCGGAGCCTTCGCACGTGGGGATGTCCTCATGACACCAAATGGGTCTTGGGCGATCACAGCGATTAATGAACAAAAACCGAACTTTAAGATTGGGACCTTCATGATTCCAGGAAAAGAAAAAGGACAAAGCTTAACCGTTGGTGCGGGAGACTTGGCATGGTCTATCTCAGCCGCCACCAAACATCCAAAAGAAGCCAATGCCTTTGTGGAATATATGACCCGTCCAGAAGTTATGCAAAAATACTACGATGTGGACGGATCTCCAACAGCGATCGAAGGGGTCAAACAAGCAGGAGAAGATTCACCGCTTGCTGGTATGACCGAATATGCCTTTACGGATCGTCACTTGGTCTGGTTGCAACAATACTGGACCAGTGAAGCAGACTTCCATACCTTGACCATGAACTATGTCTTGACTGGTGATAAACAAGGCATGGTCAATGATTTGAATGCCTTCTTTAACCCGATGAAAGCGGATGTGGATTAGGAGTAGAGAGACTATGAAAAAAGTATTACAAAAATATTGGGCATGGGCTTTTGTGGTCATTCCCCTCTTGTTACAAGCAATTTTCTTCTATGTGCCGATGTTTCAAGGAGCCTTTTACAGTTTTACTAACTGGACAGGATTGACTTATAACTACAAATTTGTCGGCTTAAACAACTTTAAGCTCCTCTTCATGGATCCAAAATTCATGAATGCGATTGGCTTTACCGCAATCATTACGATTGCCATGGTGGTTGGTGAGATTGCACTCGGGATCTTCATTGCGCGTGTCTTGAACTCTAAAATCAAAGCCCAAACCTTCTTCCGTGCTTGGTTCTTCTTCCCAGCTGTTTTGTCTGGTTTGACAGTGGCTTTGATCTTCAAGCAAGTCTTCAACTACGGTCTTCCAGCGATTGGGCATGCCCTTCATATTGAATTTCTCCAAACCAGTCTTTTAGGGACTAAGTGGGGAGCGATCTTTGCGGCTGTCTTTGTCCTTCTTTGGCAAGGGGTGGCTATGCCCATCATCATCTTCCTAGCTGGTTTGCAATCTATTCCAACTGAGATTACAGAGGCAGCAAGGATTGATGGCGCGACTAGCAAGCAAGTTTTCTGGAACATTGAATTGCCTTACTTGCTACCAAGTGTCTCTATGGTCTTTATCCTATCCCTAAAAGGTGGGCTGACTGCTTTTGACCAAGTCTTTGCCATGACCGGTGGTGGTCCAAACAATGCCACAACCTCGCTTGGGCTTTTGGTTTATAACTATGCCTTTAAAAACAACCAATTCGGTTATGCCAATGCCATTGCCGTAATCTTGTTCTTCTTAATTGTAGTGATTTCGATCATCCAATTGATAGTATCTAAGAAATTTGAAATTTAAGAGGAGAAGCATGATGAAACAAGATGAAAGAAAAGACCTGATTGGCAAATACATTCTATTGATTCTAGGATCGGTTCTGATTTTAGTGCCGCTTCTTGCTACCCTCTTTAGTTCCTTCAAACCCACTAAGGATATTGTAGATAATTTCTTTGGCTTTCCAACCAACTTCACATGGGACAACTTTAGCCGTCTCTTAGCTGATGGGATCGGAGGCTATTATTGGAACTCTGTCGTCATCACTGTCTTGTCTTTACTTGCAGTAATGATCTTTATTCCTATGGCAGCCTACTCCATCGCTCGTAATATGAGTAAAAGAAAAGCCTTTACCATCATGTATACCCTCTTAATCCTCGGAATCTTCGTACCTTTCCAAGTCATCATGATTCCGATTACGGTTATGATGAGTAAACTCGGTTTGGCTAATACCTTTGGTTTGATCTTGCTCTACTTGACCTATGCGATTCCACAGACCCTCTTTCTCTATGTTGGCTATATCAAAATCTCGATCCCAGAAAGTCTGGATGAAGCAGCAGAGATCGATGGGGCTAATAAATTTACAACCTATTTCCGCATCATCTTCCCAATGATGAAACCGATGCATGCGACAACCATGATCATCAATGCCCTTTGGTTCTGGAATGACTTCATGTTGCCACTCCTTGTCTTGAACCGGGATTCCAAAATGTGGACTCTGCCTTTGTTCCAATACAACTACGCAGGCCAATATTTCAACGACTACGGACCAAGCTTTGCCTCATACGTTGTCGGCATTATCAGTATCACCATTGTCTATCTCTTCTTCCAACGCCATATCATCGCAGGAATGAGCAACGGAGCAGTGAAGTAAGAAGAGACTAGAGAAGCTACAATTTCTGACACAGAGGAAGGGTTCAGCTTGTTGATAATTCTATGTAGAAAACAAGAAAGTAGTACTTAGTTTATCACAGTCTATATTAGTACGAGTTTGATGATAAACAGAGATTTAATACTCAATGAAAATCAAAGAGCAAACTAGGAAGCTAGTCACAGGTTGCTCAAACCACTGTTTTGAGGTTGCAGATAGAGCTGACGTGGTTTGAAGAGATTTTCGAAGAGTATAACATGAATTTGATTTACGAAGCCAAGTCATACGAGACTTGGCTTCAATTAGAAAAAGGAGAGTAATGATGCCGATTCAGAATAAAACAATGTTGATTACCTATTCAGATAGTCTTGGAAATAATCTTAAAGACTTATATGAGAATTTGGAAGAGCATTTTGGAGATGCTATTGGGGAGTTCACCTTCTACCATTTTTCCCATCAACAGGTGATCGTGGATTTGCGCCAGTTGACTACGACGAAGTGGACTCAGCTTTTGGTGATTGGGAGGATGTTAAGCGTTTAGGTGAGAAATATTATCTTATGTTTGACTTTATGATTAACCATATTTCTCGTCAATCTAAGTATTATAAGGACTATCAAGAAAAACATGAAGCCAGTGAATTTAAAGATCTCTTTTTAAACTGGGATAAGTTTTGGCCAGAAAACCGTCCGACACAGTCTGATGTAGATTTAATTTACAAGCGTAAGGATCGTGCACCAAAGCAAGAGATTGTTTTTGAAGATGGGTCAGTGGAACATTTGTGGAATACCTTTGGTGAGGAGCAGATTGATCTTGATGTGACCAAAGAAGTAACTATGGAATTTATCCGTAAGACCATTCAGCACTTGGCAAGTAATGGGTGTGATTTGATTCGTCTAGATGCCTTTGCTTATGCAGTGAAGAAATTGGATACTAATGATTTCTTTGTAGAACCA
Organism: Streptococcus sp. 53; assembly: GCF_013276565.1. Lineage (GTDB taxonomy): Bacteria > Bacillota > Bacilli > Lactobacillales > Streptococcaceae > Streptococcus. The sequence continues at coordinate 112,909 of NZ_VMLG01000010.1, read as the reverse complement.
GATATTTGGGATTTATTGGACAAAGTTCGAGATATCGCTGCTGAGTATGGGACAGAGCTCTTACCTGAGATTCATGAACATTATTCGATTCAGTTTAAAATAGCGGATCACGATTACTATATTTATGATTTTGCGCTTCCAATGGTGACACTCTATACTCTTTACAGTTCCAGAACAGAGCGTTTGGCTAAGTGGTTAAAGATGAGCCCGATGAAGCAATTTACGACGCTAGACACCCATGATGGGATTGGAGTGGTGGATGTCAAGGATATCCTGACTGATGAGGAGATTGACTATGCTTCAAATGAACTCTATAAGGTTGGAGCTAATGTCAAACGTAAGTACTCTAGTGCAGAGTATAACAATTTAGATATCTACCAAATCAATTCAACCTACTATTCTGCGCTTGGAGATGATGATGTTAAGTATTTTCTCGCTCGTCTAATTCAAGCTTTTGCTCCAGGTATTCCTCAAGTTTACTATGTAGGTCTATTAGCAGGCAAGAATGACTTGAAATTATTAGAAGAAACTAAAGAAGGTCGAAATATTAATCGTCATTACTATAGCAATGAGGAAATAGCAGAAGAAGTCCAACGTCCTGTAGTGAAGGCCCTTCTCAATCTATTTTCTTTCCGTAACCGTTCAGAAGCCTTTGATCTAGGAGGGACTATTGACGTTGAAACACCAACAGCTCACAGCATTGTAATCAAACGTCAAAATAAAGATAAGTCCGTAACAGCAGTAGCAGAAATTGATTTGCAAAATCAGACTTATCGGGTAATTGAGAACGGAATTGAAGTAACATTTTGAAAATTTGATATGGTGGATAAAATAGGGTTTTTATTTTAGAAAACGTTTCCTTTGTTTTCAAATTGCTCAAAAAGTGGTACAATATAGGATAGCTTACTATTATCTGAATCAGTTGATTTGGAGAGAAAGGATTCATTTTGAAATCAATAGGCTTTATTGAAAAGCTGAAAGGGTTGTCTAGTAAAGAGCTGATTTTATTGGGAATTATCCTGAGTATCTTTTTACCCTTTTATCTTTTTGTAGTTGTATTCTGTTTATATATTATCAGTTTGATTTTTACAGGAGACATGAAAAGTATTCTTCAGAAAATGGGGGAGCATCCGATGCTGCTTCTTTTTCTTGGCTATAGTACTGTTATATCCGTTTTTGCACAAAATTGGATGGGAGTTGTAGCTTCAGTAGGAATTTTTCTATTTACTGTTTTCTTTTTGCATTATCAGTCGATTTTATCACATAAATTCTTTCGATTGATTTTGCAGCTCGTCTTGTTTGGTAGCGTCTTGTCAGCTGCTTTTGCGAGTTTAGAACATTTCCAAATTGTGAAGAAATTCAACTATGCTTTTCTTTCACCCAATATGCAGGTGTGGCATCAGAATCGTGCAGAAGTGACCTTCTTTAATCCTAATTATTATGGAATTATTTGTTGTTTCTGTATCATGATTGCCTTCTATTTGTTTACAACGACCAAGTTGAATTGGTTGAAAGTATTCTGTGTGATTGCAGGCTTTGTGAATCTCTTTGGATTGAACTTTACTCAAAACCGAACTGCCTTTCCTGCTATTATCGCTGGAGCCATTATTTATCTCTTTACGACCATTAAAAACTGGAAGGCCTTTTGGCTTAGTATTGGGGTCTTTGCGATTGGCTTGAGCTTCCTCTTTTCTAGTGATTTGGGAGTTCGGATGGGGACTTTAGATTCTTCTATGGAAGAACGCATTTCTATCTGGGATGCTGGGATGGCCTTGTTTAAGCAAAATCCTTTTTGGGGTGAAGGGCCATTGACCTATATGCACTCGTATCCTCGGATAAATGCTCCTTATCATGAACATGCTCACAGTCTTTATATTGATACGATTCTGAGTTACGGAATTGTAGGGACCATTTTACTAGTTTTGTCTTCTGTGGCTCCTGTTCGCTTGATGATGGATATGAGTCAGGAGTCGGGGAAACGCCCGATTATCGGTCTTTATCTGTCTTTCCTTACAGTAGTTGCTGTACACGGAATCTTTGACTTGGCCCTCTTCTGGATTCAGTCAGGTTTCATTTTCTTGCTAGTTATGTGCAGTATTCCATTGGAGCATCGAACCTTGGTATCGGACATGACGGATTAAGTTTTATAAGATTGAAATCTTCTACCTTGGGTGGGAGATTTTTTTACAGGGGAAAATTATTTCTAAATAGAAATAGTTGACAGTTGAAAGGACAAGTGTTACAATTATTTTATTCGTTTCGATATCGAAATAAATTGGAGGTGTTATGAAAGATAGTCATTTGCTAGCCCATCATATTCGTTTGTTGAATGGGCGGATGTTTCAAAAGTTACTGAGTCAAGATCCTGAGGCTCTTTATAGGGGTGAACAGGGCAAGATTTTAGCGGTTTTATGGAATAGTGAAACTGGCTGCGCAACTGCGACAGATATCGCGCTTGCGACTGGGCTTGCGAATAATACGCTGACGACTATGATAAAAAAGCTAGAGGAACAAAAGCTTGTAATTGTTAGTCCGTGTGGAAAAGACAAGCGTAAGAAGTATTTAGTTTTAACGGAGTTAGGCAAGTCCCAGAAAGAAGTGGGACATCGTGTCAGTCAGAAATTGGATATGATTTTTTACAAAGGTTTTTCAGAGGAAGAAATTCGTCAGTTTGAAGCCTTTCAAGAAAGAATTTTGGCTAATCTGAAAGAGAAGGCAAAAGAGGATTAAAATATGTCACAACAAGTGAAAAATGCTCACAACCTATACATCCATGCCATTCAAGACGGACGAGTTGCTGAGGCTCAAGCCCAGTCTGTAGGGGATACCTATATCCAACATTCGACAGGTGTTCCTGACGGGAAAGAAGGATTTGCAGCCTTCTTTGCAGATTTTTTTGAGCGTCATCCAGAGCGTCAGATTAAGATTGCCCGCACTATTGAGGATGGCAATCTGGTCTTTGTTCATGTTCATCAATATCTGAATGGTGGGAAAGCTCAATGGGTGACGACAGATACTTTCCGCGCGGATGATAATGGTCGTATCGTGGAGCATTGGGATGTCATTGACTACTATCGAGCACCTGAAAATGACCAACTAGATCAAATTTTTGGAGATTTTGAAATCAAGGATTTAGATAAAACAGTAGAAAATAAAAAGCTGGTTCGCCGTTTCTTGACAGAAATTTTCCAAAATGGGGAACTGGAGCAGTGGAGTGATTATGTGGCAGACGATTTGATTCAGCATAATCATGAGATTGGACAAGGAAGTGCTGCTTATAAAAACTATGTGGCTGAATATAGTGCCACTCTTGACTTTGTTTTCCAACTCTTAGGATAAGGAAACTATGTGGCTAGCTATGGTCAGACTCAGATTGATGGCCTTGCTTATGCCCAGTACGATATCTTCCGTTTAGAGAACGGGAAAATTGTGGAGCATTGGGACAATAAGGAAGTCATGCCTAAGGTAGAAGACTTGACCAATCGAGGGAAGTTTTAAATGAGGATACAGAATGATTGAATACAAAAATGTAGCTTTACGTTACACAGAAAAAGATGTCTTGAGAGATGTTAATTTACGGATTGAGAATGGGGAATTTATGGTTTTAGTAGGGCCATCTGGCTCAGGTAAGACGACCATGATTAAGATGATTAACCGTCTCTTGGAACCAACTGATGGAAATATTTACATGGATGGCAAGCGCATCAAAGATTATGATGAGCGTGAACTTCGTCTGTCTACTGGTTATGTTTTACAGGCCATTGCTCTCTTTCCAAATCTAACGGTTGCGGAAAATATTGCCTTGATTCCTGAGATGAAGGGCTGGACTAAGGAAGAAATTGCTCAGAAAACTGAAGAGCTTTTGGCTAAGGTTGGTTTACCGGTAGCTGAGTATGGGCATCGACTTCCGAGTGAATTATCTGGTGGAGAACAGCAACGGGTCGGTATTGTCCGAGCCATGATTGGTCAGCCTAAGATTCTCCTCATGGATGAACCTTTTTCAGCCTTGGATGCTATTTCTCGCAAACAGTTACAGGTTCTGACGAAAGAATTGCATAAAGAGTTTGGGATGACAACGATTTTTGTAACCCATGATACGGATGAAGCTCTGAAATTGGCAGACCGTATTGCTGTCTTGCAGGATGGAGAGATTCGTCAGGTGGCGAATCCCGAGACGATTTTAAAAGCTCCTGCCACAGACTTTGTAGCAGACTTGTTTGGAGGTAGTGTTCATGACTAATTTAATTACAACTTTTCAGGATCGTTTTAGTGATTGGTTGACAGCTCTATCTCAACATTTGCAGTTGTCACTGTTGACCCTGTTACTAGCTATTTTTATCGCGATTCCCTTGGCTGTTTCTCTTCGCTATCATGAGAAGTTGGCCGACTGGGTCTTGCAGATTGCAGGGATTTTCCAGACCATCCCGTCATTGGCCTTGTTAGGGCTCTTTATTCCCTTGATGGGAATTGGAACCTTGCCAGCTTTGACAGCACTAGTGATTTATGCGATTTTCCCTATTTTGCAAAATACTATCACTGGACTCAAGGGAATTGATCCAAGTCTACAAGAGGCTGGGATTGCCTTTGGGATGACCAGATGGGAACGTCTCAAGAAGTTTGAAATTCCACTGGCCATGCCTGTTATGATGTCTGGAATTCGGACGGCAGCTGTTTTGATTATCGGTACGGCAACCTTGGCGGCCTTGATTGGGGCAGGGGGACTGGGTTCCTTTATCCTTTTGGGAATTGACCGTAATAATGCCAGTCTGATTTTAATTGGGGCCCTTTCTTCTGCAGTGCTGGCCATTGCCTTTAACTTCCTACTAAAAGTGATGGAAAAGGCAAAATTGCGGACGATTTTCTCAGGTTTTGCCTTGGTGACAATATTGCTTGGTTTGTCTTATAGTCCAGCTCTTTTGGCTCAAAAAGAGAAAGAAAACTTGGTCATTGCTGGGAAATTGGGTCCAGAACCAGAAATTTTGGCCAATATGTATAAACTCCTCATTGAAGAAAATACCAGTATGACTGCGACTGTTAAACCGAATTTTGGGAAAACAAGTTTCCTCTATGAGGCTCTGAAAAAAGGCGATATTGACATCTATCCTGAATTTACAGGAACGGTGACTGAAAGTTTACTTCAACCATCACCGAAAGTAAGTCATGAGCCAGAGCAGGTTTATAATGTGGCGCGTGATGGCATTGCCAAACAGGATCATCTAGCCTATCTCAAACCCATGTCTTATCAAAATACCTACGCTGTAGCTGTTCCGAAAAAGATTGCTCAAGAATATGGCTTGAAGACCATTTCGGACTTGAAAAAAGTAGAAGGACAGTTGAAGGCAGGCTTTACTCTCGAGTTTAATGACCGTGAGGATGGAAATAAGGGCTTGCAGTCAATGTATGGTCTCAATCTCAATGTGGCGACCATGGAACCAGCTCTTCGCTATCAGGCAATTCAGTCAGGCGATATTCAAATCACGGACGCTTATTCGACTGATGCGGAATTGGCACGTTATGATTTACAGGTATTGGAAGATGACAAACAACTCTTCCCACCTTATCAAGGGGCTCCACTGATGAAAGAAGCTCTTCTCAAGAAACATCCAGAGTTGGAAACAGTTCTCAATAAATTGGCTGGTAAAATTACTGAAAGCCAGATGAGCCAGCTCAACTACCAAGTCGGTGTTGAAGGCAAGTCAGCAGAACAAGTAGCCAAGGAGTTTCTACAAGAACAAGGTTTGTTGAAGAAATAGCTTGAAAAGCTAAACTCAACTTGGTTAAACGATTATATAGAAGAACGCTCAGACAATGTCGTCTGGGCTTTTTGATTATTGAAAAGATAAGAAACTCAGTAGCCTAGAAATAAGGCAACCGAGCTTTAATCTGTATTCAATTTTTAGGAATGAGAAGGTCTAGATAAAATTGGACAACTTCCTGTTCTGTGAAATCTTGCCCTTTTTTGAGCCACCAGGTCAATGTCTCGATAAAGTTGGATACGATTAAGTGTTGGAGGTAAGGAGTAGGCAGACTCGGGTGAGATTCTTTTAAATCATCAGCCATCACGGAATAGACATGGTGTTCTAGCTCTTTATGGAGTTGACGGAGGAAGTAGTCATTTTTGGAAAATAGCAGACTGGTGATATGGTCTTGGTTTTTCTGAAAATGCAGAAAGAGGTGGGCGAGATAGTCCACGGTAGAAACGGATTGCTTTCTTTCAAAGAGGTGATGGAAGAGATGGCGGCAAAGCTCGTCCAGAAGTAGTTCCTTACTCTCATAGTGACAGTAAAAGGTGGAACGTCCTACATCTGCGAGATCAATGATATCCTGAACTGTAGTGGCTTCGTACCCCTTATCGTTCAAAAGTTGTAGAAAAGCTTGATAGATGGCTTTTTTGGTTTTGCTGATACGGCGGTCAATGTTAGTCATATGGACACTTGAGGCAAATTGTTCAGAACTGAATAAAGCTGACGTTTTGCTTCTATCCTTTCTTTGAATTTTAGTGGATAATGATAATGAACAAGGTGTTCATAAATTTATTATAACAAAGGAATGAGAAAGATGAAGGCAAAATATACTGTTTGGGTAGCTTTTTTCTTAAATTTAAGCTATGCCATTGTTGAGTTTATCGCAGGAGGAATCTTTGGTTCGAGTGCTGTTCTTGCTGATTCTGTCCATGACTTGGGAGATGCTATAGCCATTGGCATATCGGCCTTTTTAGAAACAATCTCTAATCGTGAAGAAGACAGCCACTATACCTTGGGCTACAAGCGTTTTAGCCTTTTAGGGGCCATGGTAACGGCTGTGATTCTTATGACAGGGTCCGTTTTGGTCATTTTGGAAAATATAGCGAAAATCTTTCATCCACAACCGGTCAATGATGAGGGGATTCTCTGGTTAGGAATTATTGCGATTACTATCAATGTGCTAGCGAGTCTCGTCATTCGCAAAGGACAAACCAAGAACGAATCCATTCTCAGCCTGCACTTTCTGGAAGATACCTTGGGTTGGGTGACTGTCATCCTGATGGCCATTGTTCTTCGATTTACCGATTGGTATATCTTGGATCCGCTCTTGTCTCTTGTTATTTCCTTCTTTATTCTGTCAAAAGCCCTTCCACGTTTTTGGAGAACGCTCAAGATATTCCTCGATGCAGTGCCAGAAGGAGTAGATATCCAGAAGATCAAGACGGATTTAGCAGAATTGGACCATGTCGCTAGTATCAATCAGCTTAATCTCTGGACTATGGATGGTTTGGAAAAAAATGCCATTGTCCATGTTTGTTTAAAAGAGATGGAGCATATGGAAACTTGTAAAGAATCTATTCGAATTTTCCTCAAAGATTGTGGCTTTCAAAATATTACCATTGAAGTTGATGCAGACCTAGAAAGTCACCAAGCACATAAGCGAAAGGTGTGAGTTGGAGCGGAATCATAGAGATTATTAGAGAAACAGCCTTGCTAGAGGTCGTTTTGTAATCCTAATCATTCTTTGTACTCTCTCTCAATGTCAGTCTGGTTCCCAGCATGGTCAGGCTAGGTATTTTCCGACCGTGGAGGACTTCCTTGTTAAGAATATCCATACCTGCTCGGCCCATTTCCTCGGTATAGACGGTGATGCTAGAGAGGGGAGGATAAACCTGCTTGGTCAGACTGGTGTCGTTAAAGGAAATGAGGCTGACGCGGTCTGGCAGGCTGATTCCAGCTTCTTGGAGAGCACGGAGGGCACCGATGGCTAAACTATCGCTAGCTGCAAAAAATGCTGGTGGCAGTTGGTCTCCCAAGTTCTGAATGGCCTCTTTCATTAAGTCATAGCCAGACTGGGCAGTAAAGCTTCCTTGAAAGACCAGTTCATCATGATAGATTCCCTTCGCTTGACTGTAGTTTCTGAAGTTTTCCAGCCGCTTATCCTCAATGATTTCTTCTTGGTCGGTTGTTTCCTCAAGCCCTGTTAGAATCCCGATACGGTCCATTCCTTGACTGAGGAAATAATCGAAAACCTGTTTCATGGCAGTGTAAAAATCCGTGATAATACAGGTATGCCCCAAGGAAAGTGTATCACTGTCTAAAAATACAAGAGGTTTTTGGTATTCTTCAAAGGCAGAAATCTGAGCTCGGCTAAATTTTCCGATGCAAAGAATCCCAATCACTTCTTCGCTCAGGGTAAAAGGATGGTCATTAAAATAGCGTAAGATATCATAGTCCAACTCTTGGGCTCTTTTTTCTATGCCTAGGCGAATCTGGTAGTAGTAGAGGTCGTCCAGCTCTCCTTGTTCGCTGACCCATTGGATAATGGCAATCTTTTGCTTGGGCTTGTGGGACTCGCCTGTCTTGAGGTGCTTGGTGTAGCCCAACTCTTCAGCAACAGTTAAAATACGGTGTCTGGTTTCTTCTGTAACAGATAGGCTCTGGTCGCGGTTTAGGACACGGGATACGGTCGCGATAGAGACAGAAGCTAGTTGTGCAATATCTTTTAAGGTAGCCATAAATCCTCCTTCTTTTAAGTTAGTATATCATATTTTTCTGCTTTTTACTGATAGTTTAGTAAAATTTTAGTAAAAAGGATTGACCTTGGGGAATCCCTTGGATACAATAGAAGAAAACGATTACACGTTAAGGTGACTTAACGGACAGTCAAAGGAGAATTCATATGTCACAACATCTTACTGCAGAAGCACTTCGTAAAGACTTTCTTGCTGTTTTTGGTCAAGAAGCAGACCAAATCTTCTTTTCACCAGGTCGTATCAACTTGATTGGTGAGCACACAGACTACAACGGTGGGCACGTTTTTCCTGCTGCTATTTCCTTAGGAACATACGGTGCAGCTCGCAAACGTGATGACCAAGTTTTGCGTTTCTACTCAGCCAACTTTGAGGACAAGGGCATTATCGAAGTGCCTCTAGCAGACCTCAAGTTTGAAAAAGAGCACAACTGGACTAACTATCCAAAAGGGGTTCTTCATTTCTTGCAAGAAGCTGGGCATGTGATTGACAAAGGGTTTGATTTTTATGTTTATGGGAATATCCCAAATGGTGCTGGTTTGTCTTCTTCAGCATCCCTTGAACTCTTGACAGGGGTCGTGGCAGAACATCTCTTTGATTTAAAACTAGAGCGTCTCGATTTGGTTAAAATCGGAAAACAAACAGAAAACAATTTTATCGGAGTCAATTCTGGCATTATGGACCAATTTGCTATTGGTATGGGGGCTGATCAACGTGCTATTTACTTAGATACTAACACTTTAGAGTATGATTTGGTGCCACTTGATTTGAAGGACAATGTCGTTGTTATCATGAACACTAACAAACGCCGTGAATTGGCGGACTCTAAATACAATGAACGTCGTGCTGAGTGTGAAAAAGCAGTGGAAGAATTGCAAGTTGCTTTAGATATTCAGACCTTGGGTGAATTGGATGAGTGGGCCTTTGACCAATACAGCTATCTGATTAAAGATGAAAATTGTTTGAAACGTGCTCGCCATGCTGTGCTTGAAAACCAACGTACCCTTAAAGCGCAAGCAGCCCTTCAAGCAGGTGATTTGGAAACATTTGGTCGTTTGATGAATGCATCACACGTTTCTCTGGAACATGATTATGAAGTAACTGGCTTGGAATTAGATACCCTAGTTCATACGTCTTGGGATCAAGAAGGAGTTCTCGGTGCTCGTATGACAGGGGCAGGTTTTGGCGGATGTGCCATTGCCTTGGTGCAAAAAGATGCTGTTGATGACTTTAAGGAAGCTGTAGGCAAACACTACGAGGAAGTAGTTGGCTACGCTCCAAGCTTCTATATCGCTGAAGTTGCAGGTGGCACTCGCGTCCTTGACTAGTCAAAAGGAGACTCTATAGTGACCTTAGTAGATAAATTTGTAACACATGTCATTTCTGAAAGTTCATTTGAGGAAGTGGATCGAATCTACCTGACCAATCGTGTCTTGGCACGAGTGGGAGACGGTGTTTTGGAAGTTGAGACCAATCTGGATAAATTGATTGACCTCAAGGACCAGCTGGTTGAGGAAGCCGTTCGATTAGAGACGATTGAGGATAGTCAGACTGCACGTGAAATCCTTGGTGCTGAACTGATGGACTTGGTGACTCCTTGTCCGAGTCAGGTCAATCGTGACTTCTGGGAAACCTATGTCCACTCTCCTGAGCAATCGATAGAGGATTTTTACCAACTCAGTCAGAAAAATGACTACATCAAACTCAAGGCCATTGCTAAAAATATTGCTTATCGTGTTCCATCTGATTACGGTGAACTTGAAATTACTATCAATCTCTCTAAGCCTGAAAAGGATCCCAAAGAGATTGCGGCAGCCAAGTTGGTGCAAGCTAGTAATTATCCTCAGTGTCAGCTTTGTCTAGAGAATGAGGGCTATCATGGTCGGGTCAACCACCCAGCTCGTAGCAACCACCGTATTATCCGCTTTGAAATGGCGGGTCAGGAGTGGGGGTTCCAGTATTCGCCCTATGCTTACTTTAATGAGCACTGTATTTTCTTAGATGGCCAGCATCGTCCCATGGCTATCAGTCGTCAGAGTTTTGAGCGTCTGCTAGCTATCGTAGAGCAGTTTCCGGGCTATTTTGCTGGATCTAATGCCGACTTGCCGATTGTGGGGGGCTCTATTCTAACTCATGATCATTATCAGGGAGGCCGTCACGTATTTCCTATGGAATTGGCTCCCTTGCAAAAGACTTTCTCTTTTACTGGTTTTGAACAGGTCAAGGCTGGGATTGTCAAGTGGCCTATGTCTGTCCTACGTTTGACTTCGGATTCCAAAGAGGAACTAATCAACTTGGCTGACAAGATTTTGCAGGAATGGCGCCAGTATTCAGATCCTGCAGTGCAGATTTTGGCAGAAACAGACGGGATACCGCATCATACCATTACACCTATAGCGCGTAAGCGTGATGGACAGTTTGAGTTGGACTTAGTCTTGAGAGACAATCAGACTTCTGCAGAACATCCTGATGGCATCTATCATCCTCACAATGATGTTCAACATATCAAGAAGGAAAATATCGGCTTGATTGAGGTCATGGGCTTAGCAATCTTGCCCCCACGTCTGAAAGAGGAAGTGGAGAAAGTCGCTAGCTATCTTGTAGGAGAAGGGGATACGGTTGCCTCTTATCATCAGGAATGGGCAGACCAACTTAGAGGCCAATATCCAGACATAACAGATAAAGAAAAAGCTCTTGAAATCGTCAGGGACTCTGTGGGTACTATCTTTGCTCGTGTTCTTGAGGATGCAGGAGTCTACAAGCAAACGGAACAGGGACAGGCGGCCTTTATGCGCTTTGTGGAGCAGGTCGGAATTTTGCCAGACTAGGAGCTTTCTCCTTGCACAGTCCTATAAAAAGTAGTATCATAGTGTCGTTTGAAATATCAGGAGGAAACGATGAAAGATTTTCATTTTGACGCTATATCTGCCTTTGAAAATTACGAAATTGAACAAATGAGAGATGGTCACGTTGTGGTGACGACCAAAGTAGTGGACTCGTCTCTCAACTACTATGGCAATGCCCATGGTGGCTATCTATTCACACTATGTGATCAAATAAGTGGTTTGGTGGTTATCTCGCTGGGGCTTGATGGAGTGACACTCCAATCCTCTATCAACTACCTTAAGGCAGGAAAACTCGACGATGTATTGACCATTAAAGGAAAGTGTGTCCATCAAGGTCGCACAACCTGCGTAGTGGATGTCGATATTACCAATCAAGAAGGCAGAAATGTCTGCAAAGCAACCTTTACCATGTTTGTCACAGGTCAGAGGTCAGATGATAGACAGGTAAGGATATAGAGAAACAAAAAAGAGGTTCACACCTCTTTTTTAGTTTCAGATAAATCAATCAATCAATTTCTTTAATAAACTTAGCAATTTCTTTTACAATTTCAGTAACCAAAGCATTTCCCATAAAAAACATTCTCATTTTATCAGATACCTCTACAATAGAACCATCAGATAGTTTCTTTTTAGCTGTCCAATCATCTGGGAAATCCTGAAGGCGTTCAGCTTCAATAGGGGTAATTAATCTATATTTATTGTTTACAAATAATAAATGTGTGGAACGATTAACAGTTCCTTCGGATGTAAGCATTGTTCGTCCTGGAAGGTTTAAATCATCATAAGGGGACATTCCTCCTTCTGAATAGATGTATTGATGTCCGTCAGAGGATGTTCGTTCAATCTTTTTAGGTCCTCTAAGATATTGAAATTTTTCTAGTTTAGCCTGATCAGTTAAAAAATATTTTTCAGGTACTTCAGATTCATCTTGAAGAATTTCTCCTAGAGTAATCGGATTACCATTGTAGTTAGGTTCTGTATCAATAGAATAGTATTTTCCATGTCTCATAATTCCTGTATTCCAAACAGTACCAGTAAAAGTATCTGAAACTTCAACTATATCATTTGGTAACTCATAAAACACATGACGATTTTTAACTGCTATAGGTTTAATAGGAAATTGTTTCGCAAATAGACCTTGATTGAAAATATAGTCATCATACCTATTATCTTCAAAGATTTCTTCATTTTTTTCGTAAAGATTGTCAACTTTTTGGGCAAAGACTGTATCATTGCGATATACGAAAAAGAACACACGACGTCTTCGTTGGCTTCTTCCATACTCAGCAGCATTAATAACTCTCCACTCTACAGAATATCCAAGATTATTAAAAGCTGTGAGCATGATTGCAAAATCACGTCCTCTCTGTTTTGAGGGCGCTTTTAAAAGCCTATCCACATTTTCCAGAATTAAGTATTTGGGTTTAATGATTTCCGTTGCTCTAATGATTTCCCAAAATAAAACTCCTTTTTTTCCTTCAATACCTTTCTCATTTTTCTTGCTACGCGCAACAGAGTAATCTTGGCAAGGAAAACCACCGACAATCATATCGGCATCCATCTTGGAAAATTGTTCGTCTGTTATATCAGAGATACTAATATTGATATTTTCGCTATTGGGGAAGTGATAATCATAGACCTCAAATGCGTCTTGAGATTTACGAGATGGTTCCCATTGGTTTGCCCATTTTGTTTTAAAGAGTTGCTTATCGGCATTCTCTAATCCTATCCGAAAACCGCCAACTCCAGCAAATAGTTCGAGAACTTTCATCTTTTCTCCTTCATTTTTTTACAGTTTAATCCATTATATACTATTTTCAATGATTGATCAAGTATTAATGTTTGCTTTAGTTTAATTTGATATAATATAAAAGATAGGAGAAGAAAATGGATCAAAACTTATTTAACTATAACGATGAAGATATCGATAGTGTTATTGAATATTCTCACAAACTATTAAATAGAAAATTTTCCGATGTTATGGAAGAGTATAATCGTTCACTCTATAAATCATATGACGATTATAATGATAGAGTAGTCTCTGAGGTACAAGATAAAGCAATTAGTATGAAGTCAAAAGGGCAGTATGGAAATTATATTGAAAAATATTTCTATGGTTACCAGCCAAATAGTGACTCGGAAGCTGACTTTGAAAAAATAGGTGTAGAATTAAAAGTTACTCCTTTTAAGATAAACAAAAATGGGACACTTAGTGCCAAAGAACGACTTGTATTAACAATACTAAACTATATGGAGGAAAATTTAGAGGATTTTTACTCCACTCATTTATGGAACAAATGTGCAAAGATTTTGTTATTGTTTTACAATGGCTTAATTCCTAATCAAACAATGAAGGACTATGTCATTGAAAAAATATTTTTATATGAATGGTTCGAGGAGGATATGGCAGTCATCCTTGAAGACTATCAGAAGATTACAAATAAAATCAAAAATGGAAGGGCGCATGAATTATCAGAATCAGATGGAAACTATTTATCAACTTGTACAAAAGGGGCAGGTAAAGGAAAGGATTTAAGACAACAACCCTTTAGTCATGAATTAGCAAAACAAAGAGCTTGGGAATTAAAATCAAGTTATATGACCTACCTGATTAATCATAAAATCTTTAACCAATCAGATCAAGAAAGTGTTCTGGCTAATTTTAGGGGCGAGAAAAAATCATTTACTGAGGTTATTGCAGAGAAAATTCTTTCCTACAAAGGTTTTTCTGAACAAGAGTTATATGATAGATTTGAAGTGAATCCAAAAGCAAAAGGTAAGAATAGTACTCTGATTAGAAAAATTTTAGGCTTAACAGGGGATTTAGATAAGACAAAAGAATTTCAAAAAGCAAACATGAATTTGAGAGTCATTCGAGTAGATAAGAATAATTTACCTAAGGAAGACTCCCCATTTAAAACTTATTATTTTAAAGAACTAGCAGCAATAGATAGTTGGGAATCATCACATGTTTATAATGAAATTTATAATAAACGATTCCTCTTCGTTATTTTTAAGGAAATTGAACCTAAGCTATTTGTATTAGATTCTATCAAATTTTGGGGATTTCAGGATAGACAATTAGAAGAAATCCAAAGAGTGTGGCAGGAAACTAGACAAATTATTTCTGACGGAGTTAAATTAACTCAAAATGGTAATAAAGTTTCAACTAATTTCCCTCAAAGTAAGATAAATAGAATCCTATTTACGAAATTACATGCTACCAATGCTTATTATGAAATTGAAAAAGGAAAATTTGTTGGGAAAGGCTCATTATCTGATACGGATGAACTTCCAGATGGGCGTAGGATTACAAAACACTCCTTTTGGATGCCTAAGAAGTTTATAAAAGAAATATTAGATGGGAATTGGGATTGATTATATTTATAATCAACTTGTGATAAACAAAAAAGAGGCTCACACCTCTTTTTCTTATTTCTTTTTATGATTTAATACTGCATTGAGAACAATGGCAAGTAGGCTGGCTACGACGATTCCGTTTGAGAAGAACATTTGGAAGGCTGTCGGCATGCTGATGAAGAGATTACTGTTATTGAGACCGACACCTGCAGCGATTGAAACAGCTGCGATAAGGAAGTTGTGTTCATTGTTAGCAAAGTCAACACGGGCGAGGATTTGCATCCCTTGAATCGATACAAAACCAAACATCACCAGCATGGCACCACCGAGGACAGGGCTCGGAATGATTTGGGCAAGGGCACCAAACTTAGGAAGGAGTCCAAGGAGAACGAGGAAACCAGCTGCGTAGTAGATTGGCAGGCGTTTCTTGATACCTGATAATTTAACCAAACCAACGTTTTGTGAAAATCCTGTGTACGGGAAGGTGTTAAAGATTCCTCCGAGAAGTACGGCCAAACCTTCTGCGCGGTAACCGTTGCGCAGGCGCGTGCTGTCGATTGGGTCTTTTGTGATATCAGACAAGGCTAGGTAAACACCAGTCGATTCAACCATAGACACCGTTGCGATGATACACATCATGACAATAGATGAGATTTCAAAGGTTGGCATCCCAAAGTAGAGGGGAGTTGGGACATGGACAAGTGGTGCTGCCGCAACAGGAGAGAAGTCCACCAAACCCATGCTAGCAGCAATGGCAGTTCCAACAACCAAACCAATCAAAATAGAGATAGACTTGATAAATCCTTTGGTAAAGATGTTAATCAAGAGGATAATCAAAACAGTGATAGCTGCAAGCAAGAGACTTTGACCAGTTGGCTCTGGAACGTTATTTCCCATATTTCCAATAGCGACAGGGATCAAGGTTAAACCAATCGTGGTAATAACAGATCCTGTTACGATAGATGGGAAGAGATTGGCCACTTTTGAGAAGATGCCTGAAACAAGAACCACGTAAATCCCTGATGCGATAAGGGCACCAAACATAGCGCCACTACCATGGCTTTGCCCAATCATAATCAAGGGAGCGACTGATTGGAAGGCTACTCCTAGAACGACTGGGAGTCCAATCCCAAAGTATTTGTTGAGTTGGAGTTGGAGGAAGGTTGCCACCCCACACATGAAGATATCTGTGGAAATCAGGTAGGTTAACTGCTCAGTTGAATAGCCAAGGGCTGTCGCAATCATGATGGGAACCAGGATGGATCCTGAGTACATGGCTAGTAAGTGCTGCAAGCCAAGAACGGCTGCTTGTGAATGTTTTTCTTGAGTTTGCATTAGAGATCTGCCTCCTTAAATACGACTTGACCATTTTCAAAACGATCCAAACGAGCGAGTGATAGAACAGGGTAGCCTGCTTTTTCAAGCAAATCACGGCCATCTTGGAAGGATTTTTCAATCACAATACCGACAGCTTCGACTGTGGCACCAGCTTGTTCGATGATTTGAATCAAGCCTTTGGCAGCTTGGCCATTAGCAAGGAAATCGTCGATAATCAAGACCTTGTCCTCTGGTGAGAGGAATTTTCCAGCGATAGAAACGGTGCTGGTCACCTGCTTGGTAAAGGAGTAAACTTGGGCAGTTAAGATACCTTCGTTCATAGTGATGTTCTTAGCTTTTTTAGCAAAAATCATGGGAACGTTTAAGGCTTCAGCTGTAAAAACGGCTGGGGCAATACCTGACGCTTCAATGGTTACGACCTTGGTAATACCAGCAGAAGCAAATTTTTCCGCAAAAACCTTACCGATTTCTCGCATCAAGCTAAAGTCAACTTGGTGGGTTAAAAAGGAATCCACCTTGAGGATGTTATCACCCAAGATATGCCCATCCTTGAGGACGCGCTCTTCTAATAATTTCATAAGACCTCCTAAAGTCTAAAAGCTAATCCATTTGCTTGTTTCAGATTTCTATCCAGTAAAACTGATAGAAAAAGGACCTACTTAATCTCTAAGCAAGTCCCCAAAATAGGCATGGCAAAAACGACCATACCTCACTTCTGACTTACTTATTGTTAGGTGTTCCGGCACCTTGTAGAAACGTCGTGCCAATTCACGACATAAACAAGTAAAATGATATTCAATTTTAAATAGGCTTGTGCCAATGTTTTTATTTTACACTAAATAACTTTAGAAATCAAAGATTTTGTTAGTGTTTAGATAAAAAAAACGAACGAACAAAAACCTACAACACGATACAGTATTGTAGGTTTCTATTTTTCTACTCGCTAAATCTTAAAAAATAGCCATCTGGATCCAAGACTGCAAATTCATGGGGATAAATAAAACTATCTCCTACTCGAAATTCTCTTTTTGTCAGGGGACGATGGATAGGATAGTCAGCTTCCAGCAGTTTTTGGTGGAGCTGAGGAACATCTGCAATGCCAAAGGAAATATTGACACCGCGCCCGAAAGGATAGGTCAGCTGAGCTAATTCTTTTACGCTGCCTTCTTCTAGCATAAGTTGGCAGTCTTCAAGCGAGAGGAAGAGAAATTTCTCCTCTGGACGCTCGTATTCGACAGAGAATCCTAGCAGGTTGCAGTAGAAGTGGCGTGATTTTTCGATGTCAGATACTACAAATTCAGGAATGACAGCTTGATAGTCCATTCGTTTTCTCCTTAGAGTTCAATCTCCATGACAATAGGTGTATGGTCTTGGCGAGCTCCCGAGTCGATCATATCAGACTTAGTCACCTTGTTAGCGATGCGGTTACTTGTGAGCCAGTAGTCAATTCTCCAGCCAGTATTATTGATTTTAGAGGTCTTGCTGCGCTGTGCCCACCAAGTGTAGCGTTCTGGAACATCGCCGTGAATGTGGCGGAAGGTATCAGTAAATCCAGTTGCTAAAAGGTTGGTAAATCCAGCACGTTCCTCGTCGGTAAATCCAGGTGAACGGCGGTTGCTGGCAGGATTTGCAAGGTCAATTTCATTGTGGGCTACATTGTAGTCACCGGTCGCAAGGACTGGTTTTTCTTTGTCTAGTTCAGCCAAGTACTCCGCATATTTGACATCCCAGACTTGGCGTTCTTCCAAACGTTTGAGGCCGTCGCCAGCGTTTGGAGTGTAAACTTGGGTCACGAAAAATTCATCAAATTCTAGAGTGATGATGCGACCTTCTAAGTCCATGGTAGAAGGGGCACCGATTTCTGGAAAAGTGACAGTGGGTGTGAGTTCTTTCTTATAAAGGAACATGGTTCCAGCATAGCCTTTGCGGGCAGGTTCTTGAGAAGAACGCCACGTGTTTTCGTAGTTTGGAAAGAGTTCAGCTAAAATTTCCAAGTGTTTTTTAGTAGGACCCTTGGCAGAAAGCTTGGTTTCTTGGATAGCGATGATATCAGCATTTTCAGCGACCAAGGTTTGTAGTACTTCTTGGGACAATTTGGCACGAGTTGAGTCACTAGTTAGGGCAGCATTGAGGGAATCAATATTCCATGAGATGAGTTTCATAAAGTTACCTTTTTCATTCAGATTATAGATTTTATTATACCAAAAAAAGGTCCATTTCCCCAATGTATGGCTTGAAAAATCACTCTCTTTCGTTTATAATTAAGAATGATTTTATGAAAGGGAGTGAAAATAAATGAAATTTTACTCATATGACTATGTACTTAGCCAAATCAGTCAGCAAAATGGCATCATGATTGGCTTTGGAATTGTTCTCCTAGCTATCACAGGATTTTTTGCTTTTAAAGCCTATCGAGATAAAAAGGGGACTAAGTTTCGGGAATTGGTCATGATTTTGGCCTTGACCTTGGTGGCCATGCTTTTGGTGACAATCTCAAAATACCAGACCAATCAAGCCTCTAACAACCAATTTCAAACCTCCCTTCATTTCATAGAGGTTGTTTCCAAAGACTTGGGAGTGGATAAATCAGAAGTTTATGTCAATACTTCTGCAGCCACTGATGGAGCGCTTGTCAAGGTAGGTCCAAATTTCTACCGCGCCATGAACGGGAGCCAACCAGACAAGTATCTTTTAGAGAAATTAGAATTGAATCAAACAGACGCTATTGAATTGGTGGAGGTAAACAAATGACACTCAACTATATGGAAATTTTAATCAAACTGGCCTTGGGTCTATTCTCGCTGGTTTTCGTGATCAATGTGACAGGAAAAGGAAACCTAGCACCTAACTCTGCGACAGACCAAATTCAAAACTATGTTCTCGGTGGTATCATCGGTGGGGTAATTTACAATAGTTCAATCAGCATTCTGCAGTACGCAGTGATTTTGATGATGTGGACGATTTTGGTCTTGACCCTCAAGTGGCTCAATAACAATGTTCGTTTTGTCAAACGCTTGATTGATGGAAAACCAACTCTCCTTATCAAAAATGGGCAGATTGACCCAGAAGCCTGTCGTTCAGTTGGCTTGTCTGCGGCAGAAGTTGCTCTCAAACTTCGTAGCCAAGGGATTTTCCAGATGAAGCAAGTTAAACGAGCTGTGCAGGAGCAAAATGGCCAACTCATCGTGGTCCAAATGGGAGATGAAAATCCTAAGTATCCAGTTGTGACTGACGGTGTGATCCAAGTAGATGTTTTGGAATCGATTGGTCGTAGCGAAGAGTGGTTGCTTGATAACCTCAGCAAACAAGGGCATGACAATGTAGCCAATATCTTTATCGCTGAGTATGACAAGGGTGTCGTCTCAGTCGTAACCTATGAATAAGAAAAACCTGGGGTCTTGGCCTCAGGTTTCAATTTGCAATCAGAAAGGGATTTTATGTCCATTATTCAAAAACTTTGGTGGTTTTTCAAGTTAGAAAAACGCCGTTATCTAGTCGGGATTGTGGCCCTGGTTTTGGTTTCCGTCCTCAATCTTATTCCCCCCATGGTCATGGGGCGAGTCATTGATGTAATCACATCGGGACAATTAACCCAGCAGGACCTCCTTCTTGACCTATTTTACTTGCTTCTTGCGACTTTTGGGATGTACTATCTGCGCTATGTTTGGCGGATGTATATCCTCGGGACTTCCTACCGTTTGGGGCAGATTATGCGGTCTCGGTTGTTTGAGCATTTCACAAAAATGTCTCCAGCCTTTTATCAAACCTATCGGACGGGAGACCTGATGGCGCATGCCACCAACGATATCAATGCCTTGACTCGTTTGGCAGGTGGAGGAGTCATGTCTGCGGTGGATGCTTCAATCACAGCTTTAGTGACCTTGCTAACCATGCTTTTTAGCATTTCATGGCAGATGACCTTGGTTGCCATTCTACCCCTGCCTTTCATGGCCTATGCGACTAGCCGTTTAGGGAGAAAGACCCACAAGGCTTTTGGCGAATCGCAGGCTGCCTTTTCTGAACTCAATAACAAGGTGCAGGAGTCTGTATCAGGTATCAAAGTGACCAAGTCTTTCGGATATCAGGCGGACGAGTTGAAGTCTTTCCAGGCAGTCAATGAATTGACCTTCCAAAAGAACCTGCAAACCATGAAATACGATAGTCTCTTTGACCCCATGGTTCTCTTGTTTGTTGGTTCCTCCTATGTTTTAACGCTTTTGGTCGGCTCCTTGATGCTTCAGGAGGGGCAGATTACGGTTGGTAATCTGGTTACCTTTATCAGCTACTTGGATATGCTGGTCTGGCCTCTTATGGCCATCGGCTTCCTCTTTAATATTACCCAGCGAGGGAAGGTTTCTTACCAGCGGATTGAGGAACTTTTGTCTCAGGAATCACCTGTACAAGACCCTGAGTTTCCTTTGGATGGCATTGAAAACGGGTGCCTGCAGTACGCTATTGATAGTTTTGCCTTTGAAAATGAGGAAACACTGACGGATATTCATTTCAGTTTGGAAAAAGGGCAAACATTGGGTTTGGTCGGACAGACAGGCTCTGGGAAAACGTCCTTGATCAAGCTCCTCTTGCGTGAATACGATGTGGACAAGGGAGCCATTTATCTAAATGGTCACGATATTCGAGACTACCGTCTGACAGATCTTCGTAGTCTTATGGGCTATGTTCCTCAGGACCAGTTCCTTTTTGCGACTTCGATTTTAGACAATATCCGCTTTGGCAATCCTAACTTGCCCCTTTCAGTGGTCGAGGAAGCGACAAAGCTAGCTCAAGTTTATCAAGACATTGTAGACATGTCTCAAGGATTTGATACGCTGATTGGTGAAAAGGGAGTCAGTCTTTCTGGAGGTCAAAAGCAGCGTCTGGCCATGAGTCGGGCTATGATTTTAGACCCTGATATCTTGATTTTGGATGATTCTTTGTCAGCTGTGGATGCCAAGACAGAGTATGCCATCATCGACAACCTCAAGGAAACGCGAAAGGACAAGACAACCATTATTACAGCTCATCGTCTCAGTGCGGTTGTCCATGCAGATTTGATTTTAGTCCTGCAAAATGGACAAATTATCGAAAGAGGAACACACGAAGACTTGCTAGCCCTGGATGGCTGGTATGCCCAAACCTACCAGTCTCAGCAGCTGGAAATGAAAGGAGAAGAAGATGCAGAATAAGAAAGAACAATGGACTGTATTGAAGCGCTTGATGTCCTATCTCAAACCTTACGGTCTCCTGACCTTTTTGGCACTCAGTTTTCTCCTAGCGATGACGGTCATTAAAAGTGTCATTCCCCTTGTGGCTTCCCACTTTATCGACCAGTATCTCAGCAATCTCAACCAACTCGCTGTGACCGTTTTGCTGGCCTACTATGGCCTTTATATCCTACAAACGCTGGTCCAGTATGTCGGTAATCTTCTCTTTGCACGGGTGTCATACAGTATTGTTAGGGATATTCGTCGGGATGCCTTTGCCAATATGGAAAAGTTGGGCATGTCTTATTTTGACAAGACGCCAGCAGGCTCGATTGTCTCTCGTTTGACCAATGATACTGAGACCATCAGTGATATGTTTTCGGGGATTTTGTCCAGCTTTATCTCAGCAGTTTTCATCTTTCTGACAACTCTTTATACCATGTTGGTGTTGGATTTTCGTTTGACAGCATTAGTCTTGCTCTTTCTCCCCTTGATTTTCCTTTTGGTCAATCTCTATCGGAAAAAATCAGTGAAAATCATTGAGAAAACCAGAAGTCTCTTGTCTGATATCAATAGCAAGCTGGCTGAAAACATCGAAGGAATCAGGATTATTCAGGCCTTTAATCAAGAGAAGCGCCTGCAGGTAGAATTTGATGAGATCAACCAAGAACACTTGGTCTATGCCAACCGTTCTGTGGCCTTGGATGCCCTCTTTTTGAGACCTGCCATGAGTTTGCTGAAACTCCTAGGATATGCAGTTTTAATGGCCTATTTTGGCTATCGTGGACTTTATCTGGGAATAACAGCAGGAACTATGTATGCCTTTATCCAGTATATCAATCGTCTCTTTGATCCCCTGATTGAAGTGACGCAAAATTTTTCGACCCTTCAAACTTCCATGGTGTCTGCAGGCCGTGTTTTTGCCTTAATCGATGAGAGGAACTATGAGCCCCTTCAAGAAAATGGCCAAGCTGAGGTCAAAGAAGGCAATATTCGTTTTGAACACGTATGTTTCTCATATGATGGCAAGCACCCGATTCTGGATGATATTTCCTTTTCGGTTAACAAGGATGAAACCATTGCCTTTGTGGGTCATACAGGTTCTGGAAAATCGTCTATTATCAATGTCCTCATGCGCTTTTATGAATTCCAGTCAGGTCGAGTTCTCTTGGATGATGTGGATATTAGGGACTACAGTCAGGAAGAGCTGAGAAAAAATATCGGACTGGTCTTGCAGGATCCCTTCCTCTATCATGGGACCATTAAGTCCAATATCGCCATGTACCAAGAAATCAGTGATGAGCAGGTCCAGGCTGCGGCAGCCTTCGTGGATGCAGATTCCTTTATTCAAGAACTTCCTCAGGGATATGATGCACCTGTGTCTGAGCGTGGTTCGAGCTTCTCTACTGGTCAGCGTCAGCTTCTTGCCTTTGCTAGAACAGTCGCCAGTCAGCCTAAAATCCTGATTTTGGATGAAGCGACAGCCAATATTGACTCTGAAACAGAAAGCTTGGTTCAAGCTTCTCTGGCTAAGATGAGACAAGGGCGGACAACCATTGCCATTGCCCACCGTCTTTCTACCATCCAAGACGCCAACTGTATCTATGTTTTGGACAAGGGGCGCATTATCGAGAGTGGAACCCATGAGGAACTCTTGGCCTTGGGAGGAACATATCACAAGATGTATAGCTTGCAGGCAGGGGCTCTTGCCTAAAGAAGAATTCCTCTAAATCACAGATTTCTTACACCGCCTTTTCCATTTTGTGGTATAATGAAAATGTTGACAAATAGTATAATAAAAACAAAGGAGAAACAGCATGCTGAAATGGGAAGACTTGCCCGTGGAAATGCAATCAAGCGAGGTTGAGTCTTACTACCAGCTTGTCTCTAAAAGGAAGGGGTCGCTGATTTTCAAGCGTTGTTTGGACTGGGTTTTGGCCTTGGTTGTACTGGTTCTGACCTCTCCCATCTTTCTCATTTTGAGCATTTGGATCAAGTTGGATAGCAAGGGGCCAGTGATTTACAAGCAAGAGCGCGTGACCCAGTACAATCGACCTTTCAAGATTTGGAAGTTCCGTACCATGGTGACGGATGCGGATAAAAAAGGGAGTCTGGTGACTTCTGCTAACGATAGCCGCATTACCAAGGTTGGCAATTTTATCCGCCGTGTCCGTTTGGACGAACTGCCTCAGTTGGTCAATGTTCTTAAAGGTGAGATGTCTTTTGTCGGTACACGACCTGAAGTGCCACGCTACACAGAGCAGTATAGCCCTGAAATGATGGCGACCTTGCTTTTACCAGCAGGGATTACCTCTCCAGCCAGCATCAACTACAAGGATGAGGACACCATCATCAGTCAAATGACGGAGAAAGGTCTGTCGGTTGACCAAGCCTATGTCGAACATGTCCTTCCTGAAAAGATGCGCTATAACCTCGCCTATCTCCGAGAGTTTAGTTTCCTTGGAGACATCAAAATCATGTTTCAAACCGTGTTTGAAGTGCTAAAATAAAGTAGTCATGAGAAAATGAGTACAGATAAAAGGAGCAAATCAATGCCAAATTACAATATTCCATTTTCACCACCCGATATTACGGAAGCAGAAATTGCTGAAGTAGCGGATACCCTGCGTTCTGGTTGGATCACAACAGGTCCTAAGACAAAAGAACTAGAGCGTCGCTTGTCTCAATATACACAGACACCTAAGACTGTCTGCCTCAATTCTGCAACTGCCGCTCTTGAGTTGATTTTGCGCGTCTTGGAAGTGGGTCCTGGAGATGAAGTCATCGTTCCAGCCATGACCTATACAGCTTCATGTAGTGTTATCACTCACGTAGGAGCGACCCCTGTCATGGTGGATATCCAAGCAGATACGTTTGAGATGGACTATGACCTGCTGGAGCAAGCCATTACTGAAAAGACTAAGGTGATTATTCCGGTTGAGCTTGCGGGGATTGTTTGCGACTATGACCGTTTGTTCCAAGTTGTGGAGAAAAAACGTGATCTCTTTACCGCTTCAAGCAAGTGGCAAAAGGCCTTTAACCGTATCGTGATCGTGTCTGATAGTGCCCACGCTTTGGGATCAACTTATAAAGGACAACCAGCCGGTTCTATCGCTGACTTTACTTCCTTCTCATTCCATGCGGTTAAGAACTTTACAACTGCGGAGGGAGGAAGTGCTACTTGGAAAGCCAATCCAGCGATTGACGACGAAGAGATGTACAAGGAATTCCAAATCCTTTCCCTTCACGGGCAAACCAAGGATGCTCTTGCTAAGATGCAACTGGGTTCATGGGAATACGATATCGTCACACCAGCCTACAAGTGCAATATGACAGATATCATGGCGTCACTTGGTTTGGTACAATTGGACCGTTATCCTGGTTTACTACAACGTCGTAAGGACATTGTGGACCGCTATGATCGAGGTTTTGCAGGTTCTCGCATTCGTCCATTGGCACACAAGACTGATAGTGTCGAATCTTCACGCCACCTCTACATCACCCATGTAGAAGGAGCAAGCCTAGAAGAACGCAACCTCATCATTCAAGAATTGGCTAAAGCAGGAATTGCAAGTAACGTACACTATAAACCGCTTCCGCTCTTAACAGCCTATAAGAATCTTGGCTTTGATATGGCGAATTATCCTAAGGCCTATGCCTTCTTTGAAAATGAAATTACGCTCCCTCTTCACACTAAATTAAGCGATGAAGAAGTGGACTATATCATTGAGACTTTCAAAACAGTTTCTGAAAAAGTGCTAACTTCATCAAAAAAATGACAAACTACAGTCAAGTAATAGTGATTCTGTTTCTAAAAAGTCTAATTGAGTGTAAAACTGTTGTTTTCAATTGAAAGTCCTATAGTAAAATGAAATAAAAACAGGACAAATCAATCAGGATAGTCAAATTAATTTCTAGCAATATTTTAGAAGCAAAGGTGTACTCTTATAGTTTCAATATACTGTATGGTTTGAAATGAGATGTGAGCAATTTGGTGTAGCATTTAGAATTTTTATTAGGCATCATTTAGAAAATGTAGTGTCTTGTTCTAGTTTTCAATTCACCCTATTTTTTGAAAGACGCGAGTTTCCACGAATGAGGTTGTGGAAACTCGCGTCTTTCTTTTTTGTTTTCAGAATATTGTTCAAAGTTTTGAGACTATTTTTCATGTTCTAGTCATTCTTTTGAAATAATCTATAAAACACGTGTCTGCAATGATTTATATGTCCTATTCCAGTATTTTAGAAGAACTGCGTTTATTTTTATAGAGCTTGAATCTAGCTTTTATAGAAAATCTATTTAAGAAATATATTGTATTGTTTTGATTTCAATCCGCTATATGAACGATATTCATGTAAATATACCTGGCGAATGCTTGCATGACAAGATATTTGTTCTTGTATTTATAAATTAGTATTTTACGAGATGTCAACATGCTTTAAATACAGTGAATAGGATATTTTTATGTTCAAGCTAAGAAAGATAGTAATCACTTTTGAATGGAAGGTTAAAGAATTATTAGAAGTATGGTTAGATATATAAATGGTCACGCTTTCACAGTTTTGATATTTTATTGTGTTATTCCTTGACAATTTTGATTTAAAAATATATTATAAAGAAAATGACAGCGGTGTCATTTTCTGGCATGGAATTTATATGAATATTAAATTAGGACATAATGTTTTTAATTGGAGGCTAATATGAAATCTTTTCAACAAAATGAGGTTTTCTCTATTCGTAAGTCTAAGGTGGGAGTTTGCTCAGTTCTCTTAGCGGTTTTATTTATTGGAACACAAAGTGTTTTAGCTAATGAAGTAGTTGGTGAAACTTCTTCGTCTAAAGATAATATGCAAATGAACTCTTTGTTGAGTAGCACATCTACATCATTATCTGCGGAACCCCATTCTGATACTCTCAGTCTTGATAACAATTCAAGTTTAAGTACTGATAATAATGGAGGAGTGAGTATTAATCAAAATAAACCTGATATAACAAATGATACTATGATGGGTAACATCTCTGGGATGGAAGTGAATACTATTTTAAGTACTAATCTGAACGAAGACGTAGCTTTGAATGTTAAAGATTATGGAGCAATAGGTGACGGAGTTAATGATGATCGACAAGCAATTCAAGATGCAATAGATGCTGCAGCTCAAGGGCTAGGTGGAGGAAATGTATATTTTCCGGAAGGAACTTATTTAGTAAAAGAAATTGTTTTTTTAAAAAGTCATACACACTTAGAATTGAATGAGAAAGCTACCATTCTAAATGGTATAAATATTAAGAATCACCCTTCTATTGTTTTTATGACAGGTTTATTTACGGATGATGGTGCGCAAGTAGAATGGGGCCCAACAGAAGATATTAGTTATTCTGGTGGTACTATTGATATGAACGGTGCTTTGAATGAAGAAGGAACTAAAGCAAAAAATCTACCACTTATAAATTCTTCAGGTGCATTTGCTATTGGGAATTCAAATAACGTAACTATAAAAAATGTAACATTCAAGGATAGTTATCAAGGGCATGCTATTCAAATTGCAGGTTCGAAAAATGTATTAGTTGATAATTCTCGTTTTCTTGGGCAAGCCTTACCCAAAACGATGAAGGATGGGCAAATCATAAGTAAGGAGAGCATTCAGATTGAACCATTAACTAGAAAAGGTTTTCCTTATGCCTTGAATGATGATGGGAAAAAATCTGAAAATGTGACTATTCAAAATTCCTATTTTGGCAAAAGTGATAAATCTGGGGAATTAGTAACAGCAATTGGCACACACTATCAAACATTGTCGACACAGAACCCCTCTAATATTAAAATTTTAAATAATCATTTTGATAACATGATGTATGCAGGTGTACGTTTTACAGGATTCACTGATGTATTAATCAAAGGAAATCGCTTTGATAAGAAAGTTAAAGGAGAGAGTGTACATTATCGAGAAAGCGGAGCAGCTTTAGTAAATGCTTATAGCTATAAAAACACTAAAGACCTATTAGATTTAAATAAACAGGTGGTTATCGCCGAAAATATATTTAATATTGCCGATCCTAAAACAAAAGCGATACGAGTTGCAAAAGATAGTGCAGAATATTTAGGAAAAGTATCAGATATTACTGTAACAAAAAATGTAATTAATAATAATTCTAAGGAAACAGAACAACCAAATATTGAATTATTACGAGTTAGTGATAATTTAGTAGTCTCAGAGAATAGTATATTCGGTGGTAAAGAAGGAATTGTTATTGAGGATTCAAAGGGTAAAATAACCGTTTTAAATAACCAATTTTATAATTTATCCGGTAAGTATATATCATTCATCAAATCTAATGCAAATGGGAAAGAACCAGTTATACGTGATAGCGATGGTAATTTCAATATTGTAACGGAGAATGGGCTTTACAAAATTGTAACAAATAATTTAAGTGATAAAAACGAAAAAGAAAAAAACAAAGAGGAAAAAATTAAAACAAGTTCATATGTGCATGAAAAACAATCTAATTCAAATAATGTAATTGATAGTAACCAGAAGAACGGAGAGTTTAACTCAAGTAAAGATAATAGACAAATGAATGACAAGATCGACAATAAACAAGATAATAAGACAGAAGAAGTAAACTATAAAATAGTTGGAGATGGCAGAGAAACTGAAAATCATATTAATAAATCTAAAGAAATAGTAGATGTAAAACAAAAATTACCAAAGACTGGTTCGAACAAGATTATGGAACTATTCTTAACAGTGACAGGAATTGGTTTACTTTTGACACTAAAAGGGTTGAAGTATTATGGTAAAGATAAATAAAATTTGTTCGATACAAGGAAGTTCTGTAGAAAATGAGGATACTGTAGGTTCACAAAATCAGTATTTTTGGATTATCGATGGAGCTACAGATTTATATAATTCTAAAGAGGAGATAGGTTATTCAGTCTCAGAAGTTGTACATATTTTATCAGAAAGTTTGTCGGTTAATTGTAAAGAATCAAAAACTCTTAAACAAATATTTGAAACTGCTTTACTCGAGGTTAAAGATGAAATCGGTTTAAACTCATATGAATTAACAGAGTATTATCGCTTACCAACATTTGCTTTTATATTTGCTAAACTTTCAGAAAAAAAGTTGGAGTATATGATGCTAGGTGACTGCGTCATGTTAGTAAACGAAATGGAAATAACTGATCATAGAGTAGATAACTTATTTGAAAAAGGGAAAAATGAGATAAAAGATTCAATTGGTACAAATAGTGTTTTAAATAAAAAAATTATTTTACAAAAAATCAGAAAATTATCTAATCAACCGAATGGGTACTGGATAGGTTCGTTGGATGAGAGATTTTTAGACTATGTTATTATTAATCAAATAGATGTTACTAGTGAACAAATTGTTTTAATGAGCGATGGCTTTTATGAATTCTATCAAAATAATCAAAATAAAACTTTTGAAGAGTTAATTAAGATGAGATTTAATTCTTCTGCTATTGATCCAATCTATGGAAAGAAGGATGATGCAAGTATTCTAGTTATTGATGTTTGATATATTGTTTAAAATATTAATTGTTACTATTGAACTTTGTTAAGAAGAGGTACCTAAATGTTAAGGTTATATTTAGAAAATGAAATTATAGAATTATCAAATAATTTAGAGACCATTTGGGTATCTGTGCTTGATAAATACGAGAAGTTATTTGAATATTTATCAAATGAAGAACGAATAGAATTGATTAAAGAAGATTTAATCATAAATGAGTCAGTTCTAAATGTTGATAAAAAAGGATATGAGTTAATTTGTTTACAACATCCCGTTTCATATGACTTAAGAAGAATTATTAGTGTAATAAAAATATCAACTGACATTGAACGTATTGGGGATAGAATTGTTGAAATTTTAAAAAATCTACAGATTATTCAAAATAATGAAATTTTGAAGAAAATTATTTCAGAAATAAAAATACTTCATGAAGTTATCGGACTGCATATGAATAGGGCTATATCTTGTTATAGAGAGGAACAATTTGGATGTTTAGATATGGTTGTTATACAAAAACAGAATGAGATAGAAGAGCTTAGTATAAATATTGAAAAGAAAATAATGAATTACATATTTGAAGATGATGGGAATGTTTCTGAAGTAATTGGTGCTTTAGATATTATTCATCACCTTGATAAAATTGCTCATACTACGCAATCAATTTATAAATGGATAATGTATAGAAAATATGGGAACATAAATTAGAAAGAAAAATATATGAAAACAATTATTGATAATTTTGTTGATAGAGTAATTGAATACGGAATGTATAATGAAATTGACAAAATATATGTGAAAAATAGGGTACTAGCGTTAATAGGTGAGGAGGGAACTGATCGCATTTCCGATGAAAATGACCTGAAACAAATAAAAGATTACTTAGTGGAAATCGCCTTAAAAAACGGTAAAATTAAAGATTTAATTGAGGAAAAGGAATGTTTAGGAGCAGAGTTAATGAATTTCATAGTTCCTTTACCTAGTCGATTAAATGATATTTTTTGGAGTTCATATGATATATCACCTCAAGAAGCAGTTGAAGAGTTTTATAAGTTAAGTAAAGATAGTGATTATATTAAAACTTCTGCTATTGCTAAGAATATTGAGTTTCGAGCATCAACTAAATACGGAGAGCTAGAGATTACGATAAATTTGTCAAAACCCGAAAAAGATCCAAAAACAATTGCTGCTGAAAAATTAGTAAAAGCCACTAATTATCCCAAATGTTTACTATGTATGGAAAATGAAGGATATCAGGGGCGAATAAATTATCCAGCACGTTCGAATCATAGAATTATTCGGATGAAACTTGGTGACGAAGTATGGGGATTCCAGTATTCTCCTTACTCATACTTTAATGAGCATGCGATATTTTTGAATAGTCAACATGTACCAATGGCTATTACCTCTAAAACATTTGAACAATTATTGGAGATTGTTGATATTTTGCCAGGATATTTTGCTGGTTCAAATTCTGATCTTCCTATCTCAGGAGGCTCCATTCTTAGTCATAACCACTACCAGGGAGGGAAACATATTTTCCCAATGGAAAAAGCAAAATTTGAGAGTGAATTTCGTTTTAAAGACTTTGAGGATGTTAATGCTGGTATTGTAAAATGGCCAATGTCAGTAATTAGGTTACAAAGTGAAAATAAAAATCGCTTGTTAGATTTAGCTACTAAAATTCTAAATAAGTGGAGAGAATATTCAGATTTAGAAGTAGACATCATTGCTATGACTGAAGATGTTCCACACCATACGGTGACTCCTATTGCTCGTAAAGTGGACGGGAGATATGAATTAGATATTGTTCTAAGAGATAATCATACTACTGAACAATACCCAGATGGTGTTTTCCATCCTCATCAAGATGTACAACATATTAAAAAGGAAAATATCGGATTAATCGAAGTGATGGGACTTGCGATATTACCACCTCGTTTGAAACCAGAGTTAGAAGAAGTTGGAAAATATCTTTTAGGAGAGGAAAACGCAATTGCGGATTATCATTTAGAATGGGCCGACCAATTGAAAGAAAAATATCCTCGCATTAATAAAGAAGAGGTTAATAGCGTAGTTCAACACGAAGCAGGACAAGTGTTTGCGAGAGTTCTGGAAGATGCAGGAGTTTATAAGAATACACCGTCTGGGCATGAAGCGTTTATGAGATTTGTTAAGTCGGTTGGAATTAATTAGGAGGAAACCCAAATGGCAATATTGGTAACAGGCGGAGCTGGTTATATTGGTAGCCATACCGTAGTAGAATTACTAAATTTAGGAAAGGAAGTCATCATTGTCGACAACCTTTCGAACTCTAGCATCTTGGTGCTAGACCGTATTGAAGCAATTACAGGAATACGTCCCGTGTTTTACGAATTAGATGTTTGTGATAAACAAGCATTGAGAAAGGTATTTGAACAAGAATCGATTGATGCTGCAATTCATTTTGCAGGTTATAAAGCTGTCGGAGAATCCGTGCAAAAACCTGTGATGTACTACAAAAATAATATTATGAGTACATTGGCACTTGTTGAAGTGATGTCAGAATTTAATGTTAAAAAGATTGTCTTTTCTTCAAGTGCGACTGTATATGGAATTAACAATCAGTCACCTCTAATTGAGACTATGCAAACAAGTGCGACAAATCCTTATGGGTATACGAAAGTGATGCTTGAGCAAATTTTAAAAGATGTTCATGTGGCAGATTCAGAATGGAGTATTGCGTTGCTTCGTTATTTCAATCCAATTGGTGCTCATGAGTCTGGTTTGATTGGGGAAGATCCCTCAGGAATTCCTAACAACTTGATGCCCTATATTGCACAAGTAGCGGTAGGTAAGCTGTCAGAACTAAGTGTGTTCGGAAATGATTATGATACGCTTGACGGTACTGGTGTGCGCGATTATATCCATGTAGTAGATTTAGCAATAGGACATATAAAAGCTTTAGAAAAAGTATCTGAAAAAACAGATGTTTATATCTATAACCTAGGCTCGGGAGAAGGAACTAGTGTATTACAACTAGTAAATACATTTGAAAGTGTTAATAAGATCCCTATTCCTTATAAAATAGTTCCAAGACGTTCAGGAGACGTTGCAACTTGTTATGCAAATGCAGACAAAGCATATAAGGAATTAAATTGGAGGACAACAAAATCGATTGAAGACATGTGTAGAGATACATGGAATTGGCAATCAAAAAATCCCAATGGCTATAATTGATGATACTGTCTATATGAGTGCTGTATTTTGGAAAAATTACTTAACCTTTTAATGAAATGCATATTTAATGAAAGATAAATTTTTTAAAAAAAATTTTTGAAAGCGCTTGACAAAGTAAACGGTTTCGTTATATAATATAAGCATAGATGACACCGGTGTCAAATATAAAAAAGAGGGTCTTTATATGAAAAACCTAACAAAAATTAAGTTCAAAGAAAATGGAGAATTTAATCATTTTCCAGGAAATACTGTTGTAGCAAATCTTTATACTAAACAAGATTTGATGGAAGTTGTTGATATTATTCAATCACGTTATATAGAATTACCATTTATCGATAAGTTTACTTTAACTCCAAGGAATTCTATTCACATGACTGTAATTGAATTGTTGTGTCATGAAAATCGTGAAACGGAGTTTTGGAGCAGTAATCTTCCTCTTGATACACCTTTACAGGAAATACATGATTACTTTGCTAAACAACTTGAAATTTTTCCATTGTTGGATGAAGAAATTCATATGCGTGTGACTGAAATGGGAAAACAAAACATACTAGTTGAACCTGCAGATGAAGCTTCTGCAAAGAGATTAAAAGAAATTCGTACTTATGTCTCAGAAAAAGCAGGTGTTCGTTTCCCTAATCATGATAGATATCAATTCCATATTTCAATTGGGTATCTTCGGATTCCTCTAACCGAAGAGGAGGAAGAAGAGTTTACTAAAGTCAGAGCAGAATTAACTGAAATTTTATTAGAGAAGATTCCAACTATTACTGTAAACCGTATTGACTATACTGTATTTGAAGATATGAGACAATTTGTTCCATATCATGAAAAATTTAAATAAAATAATAAAAAAGGAGAACTTATCATGAAAAAAATGAAAGTTTGGTCTACTGTACTTGCAACGGGAGTTGCTCTTACTACACTTGCTGCTTGCTCTGGAGGTTCAAATTCTACGACTGCTTCTTCATCTGAAGAAAAAGCTGATAAAAGTCAAGAATTAGTAATCTATTCGAACTCAGTCTCAAATGGTCGTGGTGATTGGTTAACTGCTAAAGCAAAAGAAGCTGGTTTTAATATAAAAATGGTTGATATTCCTGGCGCTCAATTAGCAGACCGTGTTATTGCCGAGAAGAATAATGCAGTTGCAGATATGGTATTTGGAATTGGTGCTGTTGATTCAAATAAAATTAGAGATCAAAAATTACTAGTCCAGTACAAGCCTAAATGGTTAGATAAAATTGATCAATCTTTATCAGATAAAGATAATTATTATAATCCTGTGATTGTTCAACCATTAGTTTTAATTGGGGCGCCTGATGTAAAAGAAATGCCTAAAGATTGGACTGAATTAGGTAGTAAGTATAAAGGTAAATATTCAATTTCTGGGCTCTCAGGTGGAACAGGACGGGCAATTCTAGCAAGTATCTTAGTTCGATACCTTGATGATAAAGGTGAATTAGGTGTTTCCGAAAAAGGTTGGGAAGCAGCAAAAGAATATTTGAAAAATGCATACACTCTTCAAAAGGGAGAAAGTTCAATTGTTAAGATGTTAGACAAAGAAGATCCAATACAATATGGAATGATGTGGGGTTCTGGTGCATTAGTTGGACAAAAAGAACAAAATGTTGTTTTCAAAGTTATGACTCCTGAGATTGGTGTACCATTTGTAACTGAACAAACTATGGTTTTAAGCACTAGTAAAAAACAAGCGTTAGCTAAAGAATTTATTGATTGGTTTGGTCAAACAGAAATTCAAGTAGAATATAGTAAGAACTTTGGATCTATTCCTGCAAATAAAGATGCCCTAACAGAGTTACCTGAAGATACGAAAAAATTTGTGGATCAAGTGAAACCACAAAATATTGACTGGGAAGCTGTTGGAAAGCATTTGGATGAATGGGTAGAAAAAGCTGAATTAGAATACGTACAATAAGAAATAATTTAATTTTTATGTCCAAGTCTCTCTATTATTTCTAAATTTAAGGAAGAAATAAAGAGAGGCTTTTGGTTTAGTAATAGAGGGAGTTAGTGAGATGATTAAATTTGATAATATTCAAATTAAATATGGTGATTTTGTTGCAATTGATAATCTGAATTTAGATATACATGAAGGGGAATTTTTTACATTTCTTGGGCCTTCAGGATGTGGTAAATCAACTACTTTGAGAGCATTGGTAGGTTTTCTAGATCCATCATCAGGAAGTATTGAAGTTAATGGAACAGATGTCACTCATTTGGAACCTGAAAAGCGTGGAATTGGTATTGTATTTCAATCTTATGCGCTATTTCCAACTATGACTGTTTTTGATAATATTGCATTTGGTTTAAAAGTTAAGAAGGTAGCTCCAGATGTTATTAAAGCAAAAGTATCAGCAGTAGCAGCAAAAATTAAGATCTCTGATCAACAGTTACAGCGTAATGTATCAGAATTATCTGGGGGTCAACAACAAAGGGTAGCATTGGCTCGTGCTCTGGTTCTTGAACCTAAAATTCTTTGTCTAGATGAACCATTGTCAAACCTTGACGCAAAATTACGTGTAGATTTGAGAAAAGAGTTGAAAAGACTTCAAAAAGAGTTAGGTATTACTACTTTATATGTTACTCATGATCAAGAGGAAGCCTTGACTTTATCTGATAGAATTGCAGTCTTTAACAATGGATTCATCGAACAGGTCGGTACACCAGTAGAAATTTATCATAATTCTCAAACTGAATTTGTGTGTGATTTTATTGGAGATATTAATGTTTTGACCGATGAAACAGTCCACGAAGTATTACTGAAAAATGCAAGCGTTTTCTTAGAAGATAAAAAAGGATACATTCGATTAGAGAAAGTTCGATTCAATCGTGAAACTGAACAAGATTTCACTCTAAAAGGGACAATTATTGATGTTGAGTTTTCTGGAGTTACAATTCACTATACAATAAAAGTTTCTGAAAGTCAGATTCTTAATGTAACAAGTATTGATAGTCAGGCTGCTATTAGATCTGTCGGAGAAAGTGTGGAATTATTTATCACACCATCAGACGTTCTGCAATTTTAAGGAGGTGCAGTATGCGTCATAAATTAAATTTAAAAGATTGGCTTATTCGTTTAGGGTTAATCTGGTTCTTAGTAACATTTATTATTTATCCAAACTTTGATCTAGTAGTGAATGTATTTGTAAAAGGAGGAGAATTTTCCCTTGATGCTGTACATCGTGTTCTAAAATCTCAGAGGGCACTTCAGAGTATTATGAACAGTTTTAAGTTGGCATTTTCACTCATTATTACAGTTAATGTCGTAGGTATTCTTTGTGTTCTATTTACAGAATACTTTGATATTAAAGGTGCTAAAATTTTAAAATTAGGTTATATGACCTCTTTAATTTATGGAGGAGTGGTTTTAGCGACTGGATATAAATTTGTCTATGGTCCTTATGGATTGATTACAAAATTTTTACAAAATATTATCCCTTCTTTAGACCCTAACTGGTTTATTGGGTATGGTGCAGTCTTATTCATTATGACATTTTCAGGAACTGCTAATCATACATTGTTTTTAACAAATACAATTCGAAGCGTTGACTATCACACTATTGAGGCTGCTCGAAATATGGGAGCAAAACCATTTACTGTTTTCCGAAAAGTAGTGTTACCAACCTTAATTCCAACTCTATTTGCACTTACTATCATGGTTTTTCTTAGTGGTTTATCTGCAGTAGCAGCACCCATGATTGTTGGTGGTAAAGAATTTCAAACTATAAATCCAATGATTATTACATTTGCAGGGATGGGGAATTCTCGTGATTTAGCTGCTCTACTTGCAATTATTTTAGGTATTGCAACTACAATTTTGCTTACTATCATGAACAAGATAGAAAAAGGTGGAAATTATATTTCTATCTCTAAGACTAAAGCGCCTCTTAAAAAACAAAAAATTGCGTCTAAGCCTTGGAATATCATTGCTCACATTGTAGCATATGGATTGTTCACAGTTTTCATGCTTCCACTAATTTTTATAGTATTATACTCATTTACAGATCCAGTTGCAATTCAAACAGGTAACTTAACATTATCAAACTTTACTTTAGAAAATTATCGCTTATTCTTTAGTAATAGTGCGGCATTCTCTCCATTCTTGGTCAGCTTTATTTATTCTATTATTGCTGCGACAACAGCAACAATTCTCGCAGTTGTATTTGCTCGTGTTGTCAGAAAACATAAATCTCGTTTTGATTTCTTATTTGAATATGGTGCTCTACTTCCTTGGTTACTACCAAGTACACTTTTAGCAGTAAGTTTATTATTTACTTTTAATCAGCCACAATTTCTTGTCTTGAATCAGATTTTGGTAGGTAGTTTGGTAATTCTACTTATTGCATATATAGTTGTAAAAATCCCATTTTCTTATAGAATGGTACGTGCTATTTTATTTAGTGTTGATGATGAGATGGAAGATGCAGCAAGAAGTATGGGTGCTTCACCTTTTTATACTATGATGAAGGTTATCATTCCATTTATTTTACCGGTTGTTCTCTCTGTTATTGCTTTAAACTTTAACTCTTTATTAACTGACTTCGACTTATCTGTATTTCTTTACCATCCATTAGCTCAACCACTGGGTATAACTATTCGTTCAGCAGGTGATGAAACAGCAACTTCAAATGCTCAAGCACTTGTATTCGTTTATACTATTGTATTAATGATAATTTCTGGTTCTGTTTTATACTTTACTCAGAGACCAGTTAGTAGAAAAAGGAGATAATAATGCAAGCAACAAGCTTAGGACTATCATACATCGAAATTGTATTAAGAATTGTACTTTCATTAGTTATTGGTGGTGTAATTGGTTTAGAGAGAGGAAGTAAATCTCAACCAGCAGGTATTCGTACACATAGTATTGTTTGTCTGGCTGCATGTTTAATTATGATGACTAATGAGTATGTATCTTATAAATTTGGTACAGGAGATCCTACACGCTTAGGTGCGCAGGTTATATCAGGTGTTGGTTTTCTTGGGGCTGGAACAATACTTATTACAGATAAAAAGAAAATAACTGGTTTAACAACTGCAGCCGGAATATGGGCTTCAGCTGGAATCGGTCTAGCTATTGGTGTTGGTTTTTATGAAGGAGCCATACTAGGAGCAATGTCTGTTTGGAGTGTTATAACTATGTTCCAACCTTTAAAAAAATATCTTCAAAGTCGTTCAAAGATAATCGAATTGTATATCGTTGTTAGATCTACAGAGGCATATAATCGGGTACTAGTATACTGTGCTGAGAATGGCATTAGAATGACTGATTCTAGAACTGCATTTGGAGATGTTAATTCAGAAAGAATTGAATATTTTGATGTTCCAGACAAAAAAATCGCGTCATTTATTACTCTGGAATTATCAGGTAGATTTGAGCACCTTAAACTAATGGAAGAAATTGCTAATATTGTTGGTGTGATTTATGTTGAGGAAATCAGCTAATCTAGGGATAAACAAAGGGACGGATTATTCTAGTCCTTTTGTTTTCTTTAAATAATAAGAAATATAAGGGCACATCTAAAAACTCAATTTCAATACTTTTAAACATTGATGTATCAACGTTTTCTGAGCAATAAAAATAGAAAATCGGTAGTTTTTAGAGGTGTCCATAATAATTTTTGAAGAAAAGGATCTAACTAATTTGAGAGTATATAAAGTGGATTTTGATGCAGGAAAAATAACTTATTTTGATGACTATAATCTCATACAGGTATACCACTTCCATTCATTTTATGATGTTTGTGAGATGGTGTTCGCTTGTCATTTACCATTTGAAGAAATGCTTAGAAATGTTATTGTTAAGGAGAAAGCTGTTCCCATATTAGAGTGTTATATTGAACAGATAATGAATACATTTCTAAATACAGAAGGATTTACTGAAAATGATTCCTTGGAATTTTCAGGTAGTGTATTTTCTTATCCGGTGATTTGTAATGCAGTTTACAAAATAGTACAAAACAGTGAATTGAATTGTAAAATTTATGTTACTAGTACTGAAAGTTAATGTAGATTTAGTGAAGTATTTCCTCCAGATGTAAACTAGATTAAAAGATTAGAATGTAATTTTCTTGTTAAAATAATTTAAATATTGTATAGTTATAGTGAAGGTTTATGACAGGAGTATTTTAATGGAAAAAGGGAAAAAGGTAACGATATATGATATTGCACGTTTGTCTGGTTTTTCTCCAAAGACAGTTTCACGTGTAATAAATGGAGGGAATAGAGTAAAACCTGAGACTTATAATGCCATAAAAAAAGTCATCGATGAGTTATCCTATATTCCAAATGCCTATGCTCAGAATTTAACGAAGAAAGAAACCACGAATATTTTAATATCTGTGAAGAAGATTGATTCTTTTCCTTTAATCTGGTTTCAAACACTTTTAGATAAAGTTTTACAAACTTGTAGACAATTTGGAGTAAATGCTATTGTTGAATATTTTGGAGAGGAAGATTCGATTAGTAATTCAATTATTTCAAGTATTGGTAGCCTTGTAGATGGAGTGATTGTCTTTTATGAGGGGGAGAATGATATTCGAATCCAATATTTAAAGAAAAATAATATGCCTTTCATTGTCTTTGGAGAGTCTCAAACACCTGGAGTAGTTTACGTATCTAACAATAACTTTCAAGCTACTTATGATATGATGAAAGTAGTTTTGGAAAAGAATTTTAAAGATATGTGGTTACTTATGGGAGGTGAGTCTTATGTAAATAAGGATCGAGAGAGAGGAGTGAGAACTTTTTTAAAGGATAATAATTATTCTATGGATTTGAAGGTAGTTTATGGTTTAACTACAATAGAGTCAGTTTATTCCTTTGCTGTGAATGATTTGTCTTTTGGAAATTATCCAGATATTATATTTGTTTCAGGCGATGAAAAAGTTCAGGGACTAATTCGTGCGTGTTACGAAAAAGGAATAGCGATTCCGGATAATATATCCGTTGTTGGATTTGATAATATTCCAATTTCACAGTATTACACTCCTGCTTTATCTACAATTTCTCCTAATTATGTTAAATTAGCTCAAGAAATGATTGAAGGGGTATTAGCAATTATAAAGGGGGAAAGTGTCACATCTGTTGAAGTTTCTACTAAACTTGTTAGGAGACAGAGTTTCTAGTATTGTTTAATTCTTGAAAATCCTAATGGAAAAGATGGAGTGTTCTAAAGTAAGTTCTGTTTAGCATCTATTCAGTTTCTATTGAGTTGGATCCAATTTCTAACAAGTGGGACATTTTCACGTTCGATTTACTAAAGACATTATCACATTCGAATCACACATCTTTCAAAAAAATCGTAAAAAAGTCTTGACAAAGAAAAAACAAAGTATTAAAATAAGTTCAACAAATCAGAAAAGTAACTATTTTTAATCTTCAGGGAGCCTGTGGTGATTGTGAACAGGTGGTTGGAAGTAGTGAAAGTGGGCTGATTTTAAAAATGAATTTGAAACAATGAAAATTCGGTGCGCACACCTTACAGTGCAACTTGTTGTTAGACAAGGCAGAGATGTAAAGGGATAGTCCCTTTATAATTGAGGTGGCACCGCGTTACCAACGCCCTCACATGGAATTTAATTCTGTGTGTGGGCTTTTTTCTATCCGTCATTTTGTTTATCTTTTATTAGGGCGTTAAGTCGCTTTGATGAACTTGAGTTCTATCTGCAGCTCCTTGCCTACTACTAAAAGCAAACAAAAAGGCCGGATTCATACAGAAAGAGGAAAAATTTTATGACAACTAAAGGTTATTTTGGACAATTTGGTGGTAGTTTTGTACCGGAGCCGATTCAGGCTTTGTTGGATGAGTTGGAAGTGACATTTGACAAGTACAAGAATAATCCAGACTTTTTGGCAGAATTTCGTCATTACTTAAAGGACTATTCAGGTCGCGAAACACCGCTCTATTTTGCGGAAAGTTTGACAGATCACTTAGGTGGCGCTAAGATTTATCTCAAGCGCGAAGATCTTAACCATCTGGGTTCTCACAAGCTCAACAACGTTTTAGGACAAATTCTTCTTGCTAAACGTATGGGCAAAAAACGAGTAATCGCAGAAACAGGAGCTGGTCAGCACGGGGTTGCGACGGCGGCAGCTGCAGCTAAGTTTGGTATGGCCTGTGATGTCTACATGGGAGCAGAGGATGTGGAACGACAACGTCTCAATGTTTTCCGTATGGAGATGATGGGAGCAACTGTTCATGCAGTTGAAACAGGGACTCGTACCCTCAAAGATGCTGTTGATGCAGCCTTTGGAGCATGGATGAATGACCTTGCAGCCTTTTATGTTCTGGGATCTGCTGTGGGACCTCACCCATATCCTACAATTGTCCACGAGTTCCAAAAGGTTATCAGTGAAGAATCTCGCCGTCAAATCTTAGAAAAAGAAGGTCGTTTACCAGACTACGTTATTGCCTGTGTAGGTGGTGGTTCTAATGCTATTGGTGCATTTTCTCAGTATGTGGCTGATGAAGAAGTCAAATTGGTTGGGGTTGAAGCTGCTGGTCACGGACTTGATACAGACAAGCACGCAGCTACTATGACAAAAGGTAGTATCGGAATTGTTGACGGTATGAAGACCTATGCAGTCTTTAAGGAAGACGGAGAGCTAGCTCCAGTTTACTCTATCTCAGCTGGATTGGACTATCCAGGGGTTGGCCCAGAACACGCCTACTTCAAAGATTCAGGTCGCGTGGAATATGTGGCTGCGACAGACGAAGAAGCGGTTCAAGCCTTGCTCCTCCTCAGCAAGACTGAAGGGATTATCCCAGCGATTGAAAGCTCACACGCTATCGCAGAAGCAGTTAAACGTGCACCGAAACTAAGCAAAGACGACATTATCATTATCAATGTCTCTGGTCGTGGAGACAAGGACGTAGCTGCGATTGCAGACTACCTAGAAGCTAAAAAATAATAGATGGAAAAATTACAGTCTTTTCTCTCACAGAGAGCTTGTGGTTGCTGGAAACAAGCAGAGAAAGCTGTAAGGTTGGGTCCATCTGAAACGAGAGAAGAAAACATAATTCTTAAGGGAGTGCCCTTTATAGCACAGCCTGTTACAGGAGGTATCTAAGACAGGAATGAGAGATAGGAGAAATCCTATAATTGAGGTGGCACCGCGAATTTCGTCCTCACGCAAGTTATTTTGCGTGGGGATTTTTCATACAGTCGCCACGGACTAGAAGTAGAACTGAAAGGGAAATTACAATGGAACGAATCATTCATGGAGATGTCTTATCACCAATCTTGGCTTATATGCGCCTACAGGGGCAACACAAGGTTATTTTAGAAAGTATTCCGAGAGACAAGGAAACAGCTCGTTTTTCTATCTTAGCCTATAATCCAGTTTTTGAGATTAAGTTTGAAAATGGAGTTCTTTATCAAAATGGTCAAGTGATTGATCAGGATCCCTTAGATTTCCTTTATGAAGTGACTCATAAGAGCCAGCACCATTCAGATCTACCTTTTGGTGGTGGGGCAATTGGTTTTGTTGGTTACGATATGATTTCGCTTTATGAAGAAATTGGTCAAATCCCTGAGGATACAATTGGAACGCCAGACATGCATTTCTTCGTTTATGAGAGTTACATGGTCTTTGACCACAAGAAGGAGAAAATCCATGTCATCGAGGATACTCTCTATAGTGAGCGAAGTCAAGAAGACTTGGAAAAAGCCTTGAACCAAGTGCTTGAGGAATTACGCATTCCTGCTCCAAATGAATTTGAAGACTTGGATCTATCTCCGCTGGACTTCAAACCGCATATTGCTCCTCAGAAGTTTGAAGAAATGGTGGAAACGGCTCGTGACTTGATTCGTAACGGGGATATGTTCCAATGCGTACTCAGCCAGCGCTTCTCAGCAGAAGTTACTGGAAATCCATTTGACTTCTACAGAAATCTCCGCGTGACCAATCCATCTAATTATCTTTATTTCTATGACTTTGGGGATTATCAAATCATCGGAGCCAGTCCAGAAAGTTTGGTTTCTGTCAAAAATGGCATCGTGACAACCAATCCAATTGCAGGGACGCGACCAAGAGGAGCTACGGATGAAGAAGACAAGGCTTTGGCGACAGAACTGCTTTCGGATGAGAAGGAAACAGCAGAGCATCGGATGTTAGTAGACTTGGGACGTAACGATATTGGCCGCATCTCTGAAACGGCCAGTGTCCAAGTCACTAAGTATATGGAAGTGGAGCTTTTCCGTTATGTCATGCATTTGACCAGTGTGGTCAAGGGGCGTTTGCTTCCAGAACTCACTGCTATGGATGCCTTGAAAGCAACACTTCCTGCTGGAACAGTGTCAGGAGCACCTAAGATTCGGGCCATGAGACGCATCTATGAACTGGAAACAGAAAAACGGGGCGTATACGCAGGAGCAATCGGCTACTTGTCTGCGACGGGTGATATGGATTTTGCCATTGCCATCCGAACCATGATTCTCAAAAATCAAACAGCTTATGTGCAGGCTGGGGCAGGGATTGTCTACGACTCCATCGCCCAAAACGAATACCAAGAAACCATTAACAAAGCAAAATCTATGACTAGAATTGGAGAACTAAGACCATGATTTTATTGATTGACAACTATGATTCTTTTACCTATAACTTGGCCCAATACATTGGGAATTTTGCAGAAGTTCAGGTCTTGAGAAATGATGATCCCAAGCTGTATGAAGAAGCTGAAAAAGCAGATGGACTGGTCTTTTCTCCTGGCCCAGGTTGGCCAGTTGATGCTGGAAAGATGGAAGATATGATTCGTGACTTTGCTGGCAAAAAGCCGATTCTTGGGATTTGTTTGGGCCACCAAGCCATCGCAGAAGTCTTTGGTGGTAAGTTAGGTTTGGCTCCAAAAGTCATGCATGGGAAACAGAGCAATATCAGCTTTGAAGCACCATCTGTTTTGTATCAAGGTATCGAGGATGGCCGTGCGGTCATGCGTTATCACAGTATTTTGATTGAGGAAATGCCAGAAGACTTTGAAGTGACAGCTCGTTCGACTGATGACCAAGCTATCATGGGAATTCAACACAAAAGTCTTCCGATTTATGGCTTCCAGTACCATCCAGAGAGCATTGGAACGCCAGATGGCTT
This sequence comes from Streptococcus sp. 53, assembly GCF_013276565.1. Lineage (GTDB taxonomy): Bacteria > Bacillota > Bacilli > Lactobacillales > Streptococcaceae > Streptococcus. The sequence goes on along the minus strand of NZ_VMLG01000010.1, from coordinate 69,809 downwards.
GTCTTCTATTCGGAATTTTATCGAGAAGGTTGTAAAGTGAGGGAACTAGGATGAAAGAGATTATTGAAAAACTAGCAAAATTTGAAAATTTATCAGGTGTGGAAATGACGGATGTCATTGAGCGTATCGTAACTGGGCGTGTAACGGAAGCGCAGATTGCTTCTCTCCTTTTGGCTCTTAAGATGAAGGGGGAAACACCTGAAGAACGCACAGCCATTGCCCAAGTCATGAGAGGGCATGCCCAACATATTCCAACTGAAATTCATGATGCCATGGACAACTGTGGTACAGGTGGGGACAAGTCTTTTAGTTTTAACATCTCTACAACTGCAGCCTTTGTCTTGGCTGGTGGCGGTGTTCACATGGCCAAGCACGGTAACCGTTCGATTTCTTCTAAATCGGGTTCTGCAGATGTCCTCGAAGCCTTGGGTATCAATCTAGACCTCAAACCAGCTGAACTAGGAAAGGTCTTTGATAAAACGGGAATCGTCTTTCTCTTTGCTAAAAATATGCACCCAGCTATGAAATACATCATGCCAGCTCGTTTGGAGTTGGGAATTCCAACGATTATGAACTTGACTGGTCCCCTGATTCACCCAATGGCTTTGGAAACACAGCTTCTTGGTATTAGTCGTCCAGAGCTTCTAGAAAGTACAGCTCAGGTTTTGAAAAATATGGGTCGCAAACGTGCCATCGTTGTTGCTGGACCAGAAGGATTGGATGAAGCTGGCTTGAATGGAACAACCAAGATTGCTCTTCTTGAAAATGGCGAAATCACCTTGTCAAGCTTTACTCCAGAAGATCTGGGGATGGAAGGCTACGCTATCGACGATATTCGTGGAGGCAATGCTCAGGAAAATGCAGAAATTTTGCTCAGCGTTCTTAAAAATGAACCAAGTCCATTCTTGGAAACTACAGTCTTGAATGCTGGTCTTGGTTTCTATGCTAATGGTAAGGTAGCTAGTATCAAGGAAGGAGTTGCCGTGGCCCGTCAAGTGATTGCTAGTGGCAAGGCCCTTGAAAAACTCAGACTGTTACAGGAGTACCAAAAATGAGTCAGGAATTTTTAGCACGAATTTTGGAGCAGAAAGCGCGTGAGGTTGAGCAGATGAAGTTGGAGGAAATCCAGCCTCTGCGCCAGACCTATCGCTTGGCTGACTATCTAAAGCAACATCAAGACCGCTTGCAGGTAATCGCTGAAGTCAAGAAAGCTAGCCCTAGTCTGGGAGATATCAATCTCGATGTGGATATTGTGCAACAGGCCCAGACTTATGAAGCGAACGGAGCAGTGATGATTTCTGTTCTGACAGATGAAGTTTTCTTTAAAGGACATTTGGATTATCTACGGGAGATTTCCAGTCAGGTACAGATTCCGACGCTCAACAAGGACTTTATCATCGATGAAAAGCAAATCATCCGCGCTCGCAATGCCGGTGCGACAGTCATCTTGCTCATTGTGGCTGCCTTGTCAGAAGAACGTCTCAAGGAACTTTATGACTACGCGACGGAACTTGGTCTGGAAGTCTTGGTGGAGACTCACAATCTAGCGGAACTAGAAGTGGCTCACAGACTTGGTGCCCAGATTATCGGAGTTAATAATCGCAACTTGACCACTTTTGAAGTTGACTTGCAGACCAGTGTAGATTTGGCTAAACATTTCAAAGATGATCGCTTGTACATTTCTGAATCTGCTATTTTCACAGGGCAGGATGCGGAACGAGTAGCGCCATACTTTAACGGAATTTTAGTAGGGACAGCTCTCATGCAGGCAGAAGATGTGACCCAGAGAATCAAGGAGTTGCAGATTGACAAAGGTTAAAATTTGTGGACTATCGACCAAAGAAGCGGTGGAAACAGCCGTTTCAGCAAGGGCAGACTACATCGGTTTTGTCTTTGCACCTAGTAAAAGACAGGTGACCTTGGATCAGGCTGCTGAGCTGGCAAAGCTTATTCCTGCAGATGTCAAAAAGGTTGGTGTATTTGTTTCACCAAGTCGGGCAGAACTGCTAGAAGCGATTGACAAAGTTGGCTTGGACTTGGTTCAGATTCACGGTCAGGTGGTAGATGATTTGTTTGAGAATTTGCCTTGTGCCAGCATTCAGGCTGTGCAGGTGGATGGAGAGGGTCATGTGCCCAATTCTCAGGCAGACTATCTACTCTTTGATGCCCCTGTGGCTGGGAGTGGCCAGACCTTTGACTGGGCTCAACTGGATACGATTGGACTAACTCAGCCCTTCTTTATCGCAGGTGGGCTTAATGAAGACAATGTAGTAAAAGCAATTCAACACTTTACTCCCTATGCAGTAGATGTATCGAGCGGAGTGGAGACAGACGGACAAAAAGATCATGAAAAGATTAGAAGATTTATAGAGAGGGTAAAGAATGGCATATCAAGAACCAAATAAAGATGGATTTTACGGAAAATTCGGTGGACGTTTCGTCCCAGAAACATTGATGACAGCAGTTTTGGAGTTGGAGAAGGCCTACCGTGAAAGTCAGGCAGACCCAAGTTTCCAAGAGGAATTAAACCAACTCTTACGCCAGTATGTGGGACGCGAAACTCCCCTTTACTACGCAAAAAACTTGACCCAGCATATCGGCGGAGCCAAGATTTATCTCAAACGTGAAGACCTTAACCATACAGGGGCCCACAAGATTAACAATGCCTTGGGACAAGTTCTTCTGGCTAAACGCATGGGTAAAAAGAAAATTATCGCTGAAACAGGTGCTGGTCAGCACGGTGTGGCAACTGCAACTGCTGCAGCCCTCTTTAACATGGAATGTACTATCTACATGGGTGAGGAAGATGTCAAACGCCAAGCTCTCAATGTCTTCCGTATGGAGCTTTTGGGAGCCAAGGTTGAGGCAGTGACAGACGGTTCGCGCGTGCTCAAGGATGCGGTCAATGCAGCCCTTCGTTCATGGGTAGCTAATATCGATGATACCCACTATATCCTTGGTTCTGCCTTGGGACCTCATCCTTTCCCAGAAATCGTTCGTGACTTCCAAAGTGTCATCGGTCGAGAAGCTAAACAACAGTACCGTGACTTGACAGGACAAGATCTGCCAGATGCTTTAGTAGCCTGTGTTGGTGGTGGTTCTAATGCTATCGGGCTCTTCCATCCATTTGTAGAAGATGAGTCAGTAGCCATGTATGGAGCTGAAGCGGCTGGACTTGGTGTGGATACGGAGCACCATGCAGCTACCTTGACTAAGGGTCGTCCTGGTGTTCTTCACGGTTCTCTCATGGATGTGCTCCAAGATGCCCATGGTCAAATTCTTGAAGCCTTCTCTATTTCAGCAGGCTTGGACTATCCTGGTATCGGTCCAGAACATTCTCACTACCACGATATTAAACGTGCCAGCTATGTCCCTGTGACAGACGAAGAAGCCTTGGAGGGATTCCAACTCTTGTCTCGCGTGGAAGGGATTATCCCAGCCTTGGAATCTAGCCATGCTATCGCCTTTGCGGTGAAATTGGCCAAAGAACTCGGTCCAAACAAGTCCATGATTGTCTGCCTATCAGGTCGTGGGGACAAGGATGTGGTTCAAGTCAAGGACCGCTTGGAAGCAGATGCAGCAAAGAAGGGAGAAGCTCATGCCTAAGACACTAACAGAAAAATTGAACGCTATTAAAGCAGCTGGAAAAGGAATTTTCGTTCCCTATATCATGGCTGGAGACCATGAGAAAGGTTTGGATGGACTCGGAGAAACAATTCACTTTTTAGAAGATTTGGGTGTTTCGGCTATTGAAGTTGGTATTCCCTTTTCAGACCCTGTTGCAGATGGACCTGTTATCGAAGAAGCTGGCTTGCGCAGTTTAGCCCACGGGACCTCTACCCAGGCTTTGGTTGAAACATTGAAAACCATTGAAACAGAGGTTCCACTTGTCATCATGACCTACTTCAACCCCCTCTTTCAGTACGGTGTGGAGAACTTTGTCAAAGATTTGGCAGATACAGCGGTTAAGGGCTTGATCATTCCAGACCTTCCTCATGAGCATGCCAATTTTGTGGAGCCTTATTTGGCAGATACAGACATCGCTTTGATTCCTCTAGTTAGTTTGACGACAGGAATTGAACGCCAGAAAGAATTAATTAAAGGGGCAGAAGGATTTGTCTATGCCGTTGCTATTAATGGAGTGACAGGGAAATCAGGTAATTACCGTGCAGACTTGGACAAGCACTTGGTACAATTGCATCAAGTGGCCGATATTCCAGTCTTGACAGGTTTTGGTGTATCTAGTCAAGCCGATGTAGAACGTTTCAATGCAGTGTCAGATGGCGTTATCGTCGGTTCAAAAATCGTAAAAGCTCTCCACCAAGGAGAGCCGATTCAGGACTTTATCAAACAAGCAGTAGCTTACCAAAAATAATCACACAAGCAGAGAACAAGAGGAAAGGCACGAAAGGAAGTCTTTCCTTTTTCTTTTGTAGGAGAAAGGCTAGAATGCCTGTCGCCGAAGCAAACTGAATCAAGATGAGTAATTCGGTTACGCTAAAGATAAGAGAACAAGAAGCTAAAAAGAGAAAATCCCCTGCGCCCATGCGAATATCGATAAAATGAGCTAAAATTCCAAGGACAAGGAAGAAGACCATGACTAGATTCCAGCCCGAGCCGGCCATTAGGATTAGGTGGAAAGTCATCCAGACTAGTAAGGGATATTCCTGATGGTGAAAGTCGTAGATGCCCAAGGTCAAACCAGTGGTGATTAGGACGACTTGCCCCAAGGAAAGAAAGCCCCAAGACCAAGCTAGGAAGAGGAGTCCTAAGCCTAGTTCAAAGAGGGCATACCAGAATGGATAGCGAATCTTGCAGTAGCGACAGCGAAAGCGATTGAAGACCTGCGAGAGAATCGGAATCAAATCTAAGGGACGCAAGCGAGTCTGACAGGAATCGCAGTGACTAGCAGGTTGGATAATAGATTGCTCTGGAAAACGGTCAATAACCAAACCAAGAAAGGAAGCGAGAATACTCCCGACAAGAAAAAAATAAATATCAATCATACTTATCTATTCGTAAAAAATAGGAGAAGTAGTATAATGGAGAAACATAGATAAGATGGTGAGGAAATAGATGACAATTCGTTTTGAAGAAAATGTGAGCGCAGAAAATGCTCAGTTCGTATGCCAATGGTCCAACTCCCTCGGCAAGTCTTTTCAAGAACAATGGATGGGACCAAGGATTCCTTTTCCCTTGACAATTCAAGTTTTGCAAGATTTGGAAGGAATCTGTTCAATATTTGAAGGACAAGAGTTTGTGGGGCTTATCCAGAAAATTAGGCTAGAAGACAGCAATTTTCATATTGGACGGTTTTTAATCAATCCCCAGAAACAGGGGCAAGGCTTAGGTAGGCAGACTTTAAGGAAATTTGTTAATTTGGCCTTTGAAAATGAAGACATAGATAGTATTTCTTTAAATGTCTTCGAAGCAAATCAAGCAGCCCAGCATCTCTATCAAAAAGAAGGATTTGAAATCGTTCAAATGGTTGAAGCACCTATACGAAAATACATCATGAAAAAGCTTAGATAGAAAGCAAAAAAGCCTTGGTTCCCAAAGCTTTTTTATGTTATAAACTCATTAAAATAACTCCCAGTTAGATTTGGAATATTTTTTATTCTGTGTCATATAAAAATAAATAAAATGAATGGCTATAGCTAGAGCTAAAATGGTTGTTATACTCACTACTATTATAGGATTAGAAGCAAAGATTAAAGAGAGAATAAAGGCAGCCAGATAGAGTGTCGCTTGGACACAGTAGTAACTTTTCGAATAGCGAAGATAGTGTTTGTTATAGGGCCCATTTACTAGGACAGCAGCTTGAAAGAGGCCAAATCCGATATAAGAGAAGCTGGTTGCAAAGAGAAGATTAGCTTCAGGATTCAGAAGAAAACTCATCGAAACGGTCATCATAATAAGTCCAATGAAAATAGGATAGTGACTGTAAATTAGAAATAGTCCCTTTTGATTAGATTTTTCATCAATAGCATGGTCGAATTGACCAAAATAAAACAAGAACAGAGAAAGCATAATAATGAAATAAAGAACCGAATAAATCGAGAAATTCTCGATTGTAAAGAAGTTAGCTAGCTCCATAATCATCTCTCCAAACGTAATAATGACAAGAAGGGAGATGCGCTCGATTAAATGGGGGAGATTTACCTGGTAATGCTTATCTTTACTAAGCAAGATAATTGGCATAATAAATGTTAGCAGAATACTAGCAAATAAGACAGAGACTCCAACGTAAATAGGAAGAAGAGCTGCTAGATAGACTCCTAAACTTCCTAGACCTGTTATCCATAGAAAACCTTTGATACTTTCCTGTTCAACATTATCGGTTGATTTTCTAAAAAATTCAACCAAATATTGTAAAAATAAGGTAAAGGTTAATGTACCAACAGCCCAACAAAGATAATGAAAATATTGTTGCCAATCAGGTCCAATCATATTGGCTATAAAGAGTAAAAGTCCCATTTTGATAAACATGATTACCATGTTAAATAAAGAGTTCTTTCCATAGCGATTGGTATAAACGGTTTGAATCATCCATGAATCAGTGAGAACCAAGACAGCCATGAAAAAATCAAGGAAAGAATTCCAAGTCAAAATACCGTTATGAAGATGCTCAATTAAAGTAGTTGCTTTTGAAATTGCAAAAACAAAAACTAGGTCATAAAAAAGTTCTGAAAATTCTACACGTTTATGTTTAATAAGAGTTGTCATCTTAAGTCCTTTCTATTCTAGAAGTACAATTTATTATAACAGAAAATGGTAATGAGAGAAAAGGATATGCTTAAATAACTTCATGTGACGCGAATGAACTGCGCCACAAAAGTTAGGTTTTTTCTGTCTAACTTTTGGGGTGCAGTTCAGAAGGGGTGTTTTTTCTATCGTTTTTTAGTGCTAAGACTACACAAAAAAGCCTTGATTCCAAGGCTTTTTCCTGTTGATTTAGATGCCCCCTACAGGTATTTGGAAAGGACTTTCATATTGAGAGCAATTAAAAATATTGAAATATAAGTGATTTTAGGTATTTTCAATGTCATGATTTAAAAATGGGACAAAAGTGGGGCAAAAACCATACAGATTCTAAACTGTATGGTTCTTTTTTTATCTAACCAAGAAAGGTTAAAACTTATTAAAACAAATGCAATCAACTGTTGAAAACTTTTTAGTCCGTGTAATATAAAAACAAGTAAAAAGTTGAACTATAGGGAATATTGTGTCATAATAGGTAATAGATGAATAATTAATAGATTGGAAATAATGCTTTCTTACCTTAACAAGTTGAATTGGTTATACATTTTTTCGTCGCAATTGTGTCTATCTCTCGAGTTTAGCTAGTTTTTATAAGCTCTGGTTTCTAATCAATATAACAAATTTTAGAAGTGCATAAGACAAGATGGTGACATTACTACAGTCATTTCTAGTCACCATATGTTGCTGGCACAGGCTGTTTGTAGTGTTGGCTATTTACTAGTCAGTTTAATCGGAGTGTTTAATTTTTATTGTTGAAAGGTTTTTATATGGCGAAAATTCTATCTTTAGGTCTGACAGGTAAGAAATTACTTGCTCAGGGGTTCTTGTTTGTTCTGCTAGGTCTCATCTTGATGGTCACGGGGACTTGGTTGCCAGTAAAGGTTATTCGACTGGTTCTGTTTTTAGCTTGGATAGCAACGGTCTTAGATTTAGTATTACGTATTTTCAAAAAAAGTCAGTCAACGGACACCTTGGGAGTTGCACTGGTTAAATTGTTAGTGCTGGGATATTTGCTTGGCTCCAATCTTGCGACGGATGTGCCGATTTATATTTTGGCTCTTGTGATTGGAGTTTATCAGATTTTTCATGCTAGTATTAACCTTGTCACCTATGTTCTCTACCGCAAAAACAAAATTCGACCTCGTTTTCGTCTCTTACTAGATGGACTCGTACTAGTTTTTCTTGGTGGGACTAGTCTTTTGTCCTCTACAGGAAATTCTGTCTTTCAACTCTTTGTATTAGGGGCTTATTTTTTCCTTTATGGTCTGTCCAATATCCGTGATGGTTTCTTGTTTGAGGAGGAAATTGGGAAAAACCATCTCAAACGTCGTGTAAGAATGAGCTTACCTATTGTCCTAGCCGCTCTCATCCCTGCAAGTACTTTAGCAAAAATCAACAAATTCATGCAGGAAAATGCTGATGAGAGAGAGGATATCCATCTTGGAATGGTGAAGTCTGGTAAGACAGCAGAGCTAGAAATTTTTGTTCATACAGCTGAGACCTCCCTGTTTTCAGCTATTGGTCATGTGGATATCTTCTATCAGGGCCGTGTTATTTCTTATGGCAACTATGATCCGTCATCTGAGACCTTATTTGGTATGGTAGGAGATGGTGTCTTATATTTCTGTGACCGTGATAAGTACATTGACTTATGTAAACGGGAGAGTCAAAAAACGCTATTTGGTTACGGAATAGATTTGACACCGGAAATGGAAGAAGCGGTTCAGGAAAAATTAGCTGAATTAAAACAACTAACGATTCCTTGGGAGCCAAGCGCAGATAAAATTAAAACGGAAGATGGTAAGGAAGACTACACCTACGCTTATAAAATCAGACATGAGACGGATGGGGAACTTTATAAATTTATCAAATCTAAGTTTAAATCCTACTTTGTCTTGTCCACAAACTGTGTGCTCTTGGCTGATACCATAGTCGGTCAAGCTGGAACAGATATCCTCTCACCAAAAGGATTTATCGCTCCAGGAACTTACCAAGCCTACCTTGATCGAGAGTTTGAAAAACCAAATAGTATAGTCGTATCTAAACATGTTTATTAAGGAGAATTTATGAACTTAGTTAAAAAATATACCCCGTTAATCCTTTTTATAGGGCTGGTTGCTCTTGTAATTCTGAATGCATCGAGCTTTATATCAGGAGCAATCTCTCTCTTTGATGTAACATCAACCTTGATTTATGGTGCTGTTATTGCTTTTGTGCTTAATGTTCCTATGAAAAAAATTGAACAGTACTTAGTTAAATTGAAGGTAAAGGCAGAGTTGCGTCGTCCGATTGCCATGGTACTTGTTTTCCTAGCTCTTATCTTAATCGTGATTGCTCTTTTGGTTTTGGTGCTGCCAACCCTAGCTCAGACTATTAGTCAGCTGGGAACAGTCCTTTCAACAGTCCTTACTCAACTTGGGAAATTGCTAGGCAGCTCGGAATTTGTAACCAAAGACATGTTGTCAACTATCGTATCAGGCATACAGGGACAATCTAGTTCTATTAGCCAAGCTTTGATAGGTTTTTTATCAGGTCTGACTAGTAATATCGGCAATATTTTTTCAAGTTTGATGAATGCCTTTTTGATTATAGTCTTCACCTTTTTATTTTTATCCAGTAAGGAACATTTGGCAGCGATGACGAGTCGACTTCTAAAAGTTTTTCTTCCAGAGAAGGTGGTGATAAAGTTGACTTACATTGGACAAGTAGCACTAGAGACTTATGACCAATTTTTGATGAGTCAGCTGATTGAAGCAGTTATCATAGGAGTTATGATAGCGGTTGGTTACAGCCTGTTTGGGATACCCTATGGAGTAATGACAGGTATATTTGCAGGAGTGCTATCGTTCATTCCTTATGTAGGGCCTATGATTGCTTGTGTTGTGGGAGCGATTTTTATCTTCACAGTGAGTCCTACTCAAGCCTTACTTTCTCTTCTTCTATATCAAGTTATACAGCTGATTGAAGGAAACCTTATTTATCCAAAAGTTGTAGGTCAGTCTATTGGTTTACCAGCTATTTTCACGCTTGCGGCTGCTAGTATTGGAGGCAATCTCTTTGGCTTACTTGGGATGATATTCTTTACCCCCGTATTTGCTGTTATCTATCGACTGGTTAAAGAATTTGTCGTTGCAAAGGAAAATCAGGTAGATTAAGAAAAACTAAATTTAATAAGATATACTGAGAAGAGAGTGAGAGATTCTCTTCTCTTTTATTTTTAAATACTTTTCTACAAAAAGCTATTAGACGTTAAAAAAAGCCTTGGTTTCAAGGCTTATTTCTGTTGATTTAGATGTGCCCCCTGCAGGGCTCGAACCTGCGCCCCATAGCTTAAGAGTCTACTGCTCTACCAACTGAGCTAAGGAGGCAACAGAAAAAGCTGAGAATGTAACTTCCCAGCTATTTTAATATGCCCAAAATGGCAGCTAGATTATTTACGAAAGGCATCAAGGATATAGGTGAAACCAACAATTAAAAATGCAAAGGCAACGACATAAACGACAAAGACACTTGTAGCTACTGGATTGAACAAAATCACTAGACCTAGTAAAAATGCAAGCAACGCTATCCACATGATATGGTTGCCAATAATAGGGAAAATCAATCCCAGACGATTGCCTTTAAAGAAAGCTATAATGGCTTCTACAATTAACCAAATTCCTAAAATAGTTGGAATGACAACTGGCAGCGTCACAAAGCCATAGGCAACGAGGTAAAGAGCTAAGAGAAGATTAACAATCCCTTGGAAAAGATGAGCTGGTGAGCGAAGCACTTTTGGTACAGAGAAATAGCCTAAAATAGCTGCTATAGAAGCAACCAGTAAACCAAATGCAATCCACCAGCTGTAAGCAACAAGATTAGCTACTGGGTCTGTAAATAGAAAGAGTGCTAAAAGGACAAAAACAACTCCTGCAAGGAATAGCAGTAAACGATTAGAAAATTTCATTTCAATACCCCCTATATAGTATAGTATAGTTTGATAATAAAAATATTATACACCTTTTTAGAGGAAATATCAATAAACAAAATGGAAAATTTGGAAGTTTCAGTCTGATTTATGAAAAGAAAATCAGTTTTTATTATTTTGAAAATAAAAAGAGAAGATAAAATTTGTCTTCTCTACATGAAAATATTGTATGGAATCAAAGCAAAAGTAACTGGCTTTACACTATTTGTAAAGATGTAATTTGATTCAAAAAGAAAAGATAGATTTAAAATGTGGGACAAATGATGGGGTAAATCAGTTATAGACAAGCAAAAAAAGCCTTGATTTACAAGGCTTTTTCCTGTTGTATTTAGATGCCCCCTACATGTAAATTAGCGTTAAAATAAGTTAAAATAAATAAGTAAAAAGCGATTAAATCAAGATATTATCACACGCTAGTTAGTATTGAAATTAAGGAAATTGACCAGTGGTTGACCAAATAAATTTTTAGTTTTTCCTGTAATTCCTAAGTTTAAAAAATCAATAATCACGATTTTTTATACATGGTTCGATACCGTGTTCGGCGCAATTGGTATAGTCCGATATGCATTCTCAAAAATGGTTTAAATAGCGTAGTCTTTTAAACTAGTTTTGTGAATCCAAAAAATCTTCCTACAAACGTAAGAAGATTTTTTTAATTATTCTATAATTGTATAATCTCCACTATCTAACAAGTCTATTACTTTTTGAACAAATTGAGTTGAAAGTAAATCTACTATATCAGCTCCATGAGTTTGAAAATTCTCATCTATTTCTTTGATTTCCAATTGAGTATTTTTTTCTACCCTTTCTTCTGTAATTGGGGTATGAAAACTATATTCACCGATTTCATAATATAAGAAATATAAATATTTTTTCTCACTAAGCTATAATCAAAAAATTCAACTTCCTTATTTCTATCGTAGTCATAGTAACTATTTTCCCAAACAATATCATTTCTTTTTTCATTATATAGTTTTTCATAATTTTTTTGATAACTATAGACTCGTTGTCTTTTCTCACCTGCATACTGTTTATGAATTAATTTTGGACTGAAGTTTAATAATAAATCTTCTTTCATACTATAGTATTTTTCTTTCTGTTCTTTTGCATTTTCAATATTATTTTCTTTGTATCTATAGAATCCAGCTTGCTTATAATCTTCTATTTTATCTCGATAGTTTTTTGCTCTTTTATTAACAGAATATATACATTCTGCAATAATTTTATTTGTTATTTCTTTATTCTTAATTAAATCATTATATATCTTAGGAGTTCTCATTTTTTAATCCTCACATTATTTCTTTCTTTTAATATATTTTAACAAAAATCTTCCTATTTATGATAAGAAGATTTTTTTATTATTCTAATTTTTTCTACGTACTGTTACAACTCCAAATGTTCCAAGAATTGCACCGAATACCAACATTGCAACACTTGATGACTCTCCAGTATTTGGTAATGATTTTGAACGTTCTACTCGTGAATATGTCACTTTTTCATCTGCACCTGCTTTAACAGCTGGAGCTGAATATGTTTGTTGTTTATCTTTTGTTTGTTCTTTATCTTTCGCAACAACATCTTCTTTAGCATCCAAAGCAACATCTTTACCTGATTGTGAAGCTGGTTTTGTTTTATCAACATTTTTTTCAGTATTTTCTGTAGGTAAAGTATTAGAATCTGAATCTACTCTAGGTACAGCAACAACAGTTCCGTCTGGTAGAGTTGCAACTACATTATCTTTAGCTTTGTTTTCTAAGTCTAGCAACTTATCAAACTCTTCTTGGATTTCAGCTAATTTAGCTTGTTCAGCTTGCAATTTAGCTGTAACGGCATCCAATTTATCTTGTGCCAATTTTGCAGCAGATTTTGCTTGAGTTAGTTTTGTTTCTAAATCAGCTACTTTTGCTTGCGCATCTGCAAGATTCTTGTCTGCGTTTAGATAAGCACTCAATTCAGTTGCGATTGCTTTCGCATCTGACACCAATTGGTCTTTTTCTGCATGGAGCTTTTCTTGTTCAGTTTGAAGAGCTTTTAACTTGTTTTCTTCAGCTTGCAATTTTGCTTGCGCATTTGTAAGAGCTGTTTCAGCATCTTTTTGGGCAGTTTTGGCTGTAGCAAGTTCATCTTTAGCTGTTTCAAGAGCAGTTTCTTTTTCTGCTTGACTTCTTGAGAAGTTTTCAACAGCTTCTTCAGCAGTTGCTTTACGTTCTTGTGCATTTTTCAAAGCAAGGTTTGCCAATTGCAAGTTCTTTTCAGCAACTTCTGTTTGAAGTGGTGTTTCTGTTTTGCTTGCCAATTCTTTTTCAGCGTCTGTTTTAGCTTCAAGTGCAGAAGCATATTTGCGTGAAGCTTCTGCTAATTCTGCTTTAGCGTTTGCAAGAGCAGTTTGAGCTTGGCTGTTTTGTTTTTGTGCTTCAGCTAGTTTTGCTTCAAGTTGGGCAATGTCTTGGTTGAGATTGATTTTATGTTTACCATCGCTACCAAATGAGTTGACAAACCAACGTTTACCATTGATGTTAGCGACTGTCATGGCAACACCACCACCGTTTAGGTTATTATTTAAATGTCCCCAATTAGCATGTTTATCAAGGAATGAATAATTTTTGAAAGCACGCAATGCAGCGTTTTTCAAATCTTGCATTGTTGAAATATCGTCACTAGCATAAATTGAAGCTAAGTTTTCAACACCATTGTTTTCACGAATATGACCAGCTACAGCAGGATCAGTTCCACGAGCTTCATAGGCTTTTGCCATTTTCTTGCTATGTTTAAGTGTATCTTTAGCAGCATAAGCTCTATATGTTGTAGGATATCCCATATTTTCTTGCAAGACATTTACTAATTTAGCATAGAAATCACTAACTTCAGCAATTTCAGCATCTGTTAAATTGTCAATATCTACTTTACGGTTGGCATCGTTTTTGTTGAAATCAACTGTAAGAGCTTTATACATTTTAGCAGCTGTAAGCATCATTAGACGATTAGATTTACCATCTTCTTTCCAACTGTTATTTGCATAATAGCTAAGTGCATCTTTAAATGTGACATCATTTTTATCAAGACCATAGTAAGCTTTTTCTTCATCTGTCAAATGGTGAACTGGATTTCCCATATGAATGACAGCTTCACCAGAGCGAGCTTTCTGTGCATCCAAGGCAGTTTGCGCTTCTTTTTCTTTAGAGGCTGTAGCATCCGCTTTTTCTTGGATAGAATCCACTTTATTTTGGTCGGCGTCCATCATTTCTTTAGCTAGTTTCAAGGCATCGTTTTTGACATTTACATTGTTTGTAGCTTGTTTGATGGCATCTGCGCGGTTACTATCTGCTTTCTTAGCAGTTTCGACAGCTGTTGTTGCGCTTGAAATATTCGCATTGGCTTGTTCAATATCTTTTTCAGCTTGGGCAAGAGAGGCTTTTGCTTCACCAAGTCCTGAACCATTTAGCGCGTCTTCAGCTGATTTTACATTCGTTTCTTTAGCGGTTACTGTTTTATCCGCTTCAGCTTTCTTACTTGTTGCGCTTGCAACGTTAGCTGTTTCAGTTGCTACAGTTTCAGTTTGAGCTTTAATCGCTTCAGTAGACGCTTCAGTTGCTTTTTGATTGGCTTCTTGAGCTTTTACATTGGCATCTTGTTTTGCTTTTGTAGCAGTGATATTTTCTTCTGTAGCATTTGCTTTAACGGCTTCAGCTGACTTCAAGTCCTCTTTAGCGCTTGTCAAAGCAGTTTCAGTAGTTGTAACAGCTTGGTTAGCAGAAGTAGCTTCAGCTTTTGCTGTTTCACTCTCAGCTTCAACTTGCTTAACAGTAGACGCTTGAGCATCAAGAGCAGGCTTGACATCAGAAGATTTCTTCACTTCTGGTTTTGTATCGGCTACAGGTTTAGAAACAAGAGCTGGTTCATTGACAGCAGTTACATCAACTGCTGTTGTAGTAGTTGCTTCTTGAGCAAATGCAGTTCCACCAACAGACGCAAGCGCAATAGCTGTTGAAGTTGTTAGGGTTTTCAGTTTCTTCATCATTTTCTCCTTTGATGGCTGATAAAATGAGCTAATTTTTATAGTTTTACTACACTATTTTATCATTATATAGTGTAATATTCAACACTTATATACTATACAAGTGTAATTTGTACTACTTATTATTTATAATGTTTATCTTTAAAATAATAGTGAAGGTAAACAATTATGAATCAAAACAACTTACAAACTTTTATTGCAAAAAGAATTAGATATTTACGATTAACAAAAGGGCTAAGCCAAGAAAAACTTTCCGAATTAGCCGGCTTAGGCTCGAAACATATCCACAACATAGAAAATGAAAAATATAATTTTCAAATACAAACACTGAATAAAATACTTATAGCTCTTGAAGTAGATGAAAAAACATTTTTTAATTTCGGTTTTCCAGAAAAGAGTAAAGAAATTGAAAATATTATCAATCAACTTGAACAAATACCAGAACCACAAAAAACAGATATAATTGATGCAGTAGCAACCCTATTAAACAACATAAATAACCGCTAAGATTCACACATCCTAGCGGTTATTTTTTATTCATTTATTTTCTTTCCTTATAATATGCAGATTTATTGTGAGACGAATAACGTTCCTTCGCCCTGTAATATTCAAAACTAGATTCTCTATCATCATTAGCATCAACAATTGTTAAAAAATCACTGTCTTTTTGCCATTGTTCAATATCAATAGAAGTAAAAAATTTTTCAAATAAAGCTGTTAGCATGACATCTCGAATCTCTTCTTTTGAAATAGAACCAGCCCATGACCTAAAAACAGCTCTTTCATGCATATCCTTTAGCTCATCTTCTGTTGCTTCTTCAAAATAGTTTTCACTATCTATGTTGCTTTTATAATCTTTGAACTTATCAAAATCAAATCCGCTCTTCTTAACTAAATATCGTTCACACCGTTTCTCTAATCTATCAAGAATTTCATAATTGAATACCTTTGTTCTGTTTCGACCAAAAGTTTTAGAATTAGCTTTATCCCACTGTCCCATAGCTTCCAATTCTGTAACAAATTTTCTACGTAAACTTTTTTTAATATTTTTTGTTTCCTCAATTTGATACTTTTGTATCATGTCATCAATAAATTCAGATAATCTTTTTAGTTTTAAATTAGTCATTTTTTATTCCTTAACACTTTCTAATGTATATCGTACACATAAATTATATATCGTAAATATTGATTTGTCAAATTTAAAATACACATTTTATAGATTTTCGAAAAAATTATTGCTAGAATAGACTCATAAAGTTACTGCTCTCGTAGCAAAACTTTAAAATACTTTTTAACAAAGGGGGCCAATTATGGCATTTTTTAAACGCACAAATGGCTACAGTGCTAGCCTAGCAGAACAAGCTCTTTCAGATGAAGTTGTAAAATTGGTTGGTAAACAACTTGAGATTCAATATGAATTTGAAAAATCGGGCGAAATTGTCAACGGTAAAGAAAAAATGAAACGTACAGATAACATTCAAGGCTATCAAGTTTACGTTGCAAGTGATAATCACAATCCTTTTAAGGTCAAGTTTTTACCAGAAAATAAGCCAAATTTATCAAAATTCGAAATCGGAGATATTGTTGAATTTGAAGATTTAGAAGCTTTTGAAAACCAGTACGGACAACTTTATTTCAGGGCAAAAGATATTAAGAAGAAAGGAAAATAATGCATGGCTTTTTTAATGAATAAAAGCCAAAATCAGAAAGTGTCAGAAGCGGTTGTTTCTGACACTACTGAATTTGGTAAAAACAAATTCGAATTAGAACAATTTATTTTGAGAAATTTGAATAACGCTCTCAATATTAATGATGAATCATCTTATTTAAATTCATTTGATATTAAGGTTGCAAGCAATGATTCCGGCGTTTTTTACGTCCCAAATCTCCCTGTAAGTTATTCTTTAAGCAAAAAACTATACTTTGATATTTTTGCAATTTGCGCTGGCATACTCTACCCATTCAAGACTCTCTTACCACAGAATAATGCTTTTTTTGTTCCTTATGATACAAAAAATGAAAATCAAGCACGTGCATTTTTCTTTCCTTGGGTTGATGGGATTCCAACTCGGTTAAAGATTGATAATCTTTCATCTTTTATTAAAAAGAACGTGTCAGAAAATACTCTCCCAATTATGGCTAACAATATTTGTAATATCCCAATGAAAGCGGTGACAAGTTTGGCGGTGAGTGGAGCATCTGGTACAGGAAAGACTCATTTCTTACGTTATTTGATTAGTTGTCTAAAATCTTTCACAAATCAAATTATTTGCGTCGACCCTAAAATCGCTGATGTTTACTTACTAAGTAAGGAATTAGGTTTAGAAGTATTAGCACCAACACATGGTTCAAACTTAAACAGTTTTATTACAGAGGTCAATGAATTGTTGGGTCGAATCATTAATAAGATATATGAACGGCAAAAAATATTATTAACAAATCCAAAAACTCAGTTTGAACGCATTTATATTGTTATTGATGAACTGTTGGCACTTGTTCAGGGGAGCTCTAAGCAGTCTCGTGAATCATTTGGGCAATTACTTGGGACGATTGCTCTTCTCGGCCGTCAGACCTCCATCTCACTCATTTTATGTAGCCAACGCTTTGATGCAACTGCATTTGGCGGTAATACAGCAGTACGTGAACAAATTAACTGTATCTTTATTTTAGGTGAGATAAATGCGAATACTTGTCAGTTTTTATTGCCCAACATCAATGTTGATAATATTGTAGTCCCACCTGGTATTGGTACAGGTATAGTCAAGTTTACAGATAGTGAACATCGAACGCATATTATGCCACTTCTAACCCCCTCTTATAACATCAGGAAGGAAGAAATCACATGACGAAATACTTTAATAAATACAATGTAGTTAATTTTACAATTTTTGTTTCTATTATATTTTTTATTTTAGAGCGTTTGGCTACATTTATCATTTTTCAAATACATATAGAAACATTTTTTTATTTTATTGTTTTTATATCAGTACTACGTTTAATTTCGAGTGTATCATTTATATTATTACTATTTATAATTAATATCGATTTTGCATTTAGAAATGCTGAATTTGATTATTTCAGAAATAGCATTAAGTCATATGTTGCGACGTGGCAAATGAGACGATTTTGTAGGCAGATAAATGTAGAGCCAACTTTGGAAGAATCTTCTCGCTACAGCAATTCAAAACAGGAAATTATCAGAAAAGCAAACCGTTCTCTATTGACATTAACTGTTGTTTACTATGAACAAAAAGCTGTTGCAACATGGACTTTTCCAGCGAATTGTGAAAGTTATAATATTATGGAAGAATTATTAGCACAGGCTAAAAGAGAATTAAATCAGTTAGATAGTAGATATTTATTTAATGATTTTATTAGATTAGAAAATAGTAGAACATTCAGCTCAACAGCATTTAGAAAAAAATAAAGGTGCGGTGTACTGCTACTGAAGGTAAGCAAGTACACCAGCACCATAAATTTAAAACAATTCACGTCTAATGAATAAGATTTTTATGTTGTGATGTGTCAAGAAAATATGATGTTTGTTTGGATGTGGATGCACGTTTTTCTCCGTCAGTGCATCCACATTCAAACCATATCACAACAACTCAAAATCAACACACACTCTCTATTTTGTGTCAAAATCAGGAAGGATTTTTATGAAGATTAATCAAAATGATAGAAAAAGAAAATTTTTTGGTCAAATTTCATTTGAATATGAACATAATGCAAATTTAAAATTAACTGAAAAAGATTTTCGTGAATCCGTTGTTCAACGTATTAAAGACTATTGTAAAAATGAAGATGATAGGTATCATATTATTTTTCATGATAAAGATTTAAAAGATGACGGAAGTTCAAAACCATTGCATGCCCATTTTTATATTGATTTCAAACATGCTCATACTTATTCATCTGTTTATAAAAGCTTATCAATTTCAAGAGAACAAAATTTAGAGTTTGTTCGTAGTTCGATAAAAGCATGTCGATATTTAACACATAGAAATGAACGTAATATGGAAGAACACAAATTCCCCTATGAGGTCAAAGAAGTCATTTCATCAGAAAATACAAACTATATCGATGATATCATGGGAAAAATCAAAAATCATAGCAAAGAAAAATCTGACAATGGTCTAGAAATAGACGATTATTGTTTAGAATTAAGCTATCTAATCTCAGAAGAAGGCTTACTTACAACTGAAGCAAAACAACAATTATTTGAGCAATTCACTCAACGGATAGCACAAAAAGCGTGGAATTCAAATAAAAGACAATTTGAGGAAAACAGACAAGAATTTATTCATAAGGAGTTTATTCGTATGAGTAAGGGCGAACGAAATCATACAGGTATTTATATTCAAGCTGAAGGAGGAACAGGAAAATCATATTTAGCACGCTTACTTGCAGAAGAACGTGATAGATTAGGAGCACATACCCCATCAATAAATAAAAAGCGTTTCGATTTAGGTTCTGGCTACAAAGGGGAAAAAACAATTGTAATCAATGAACTAGATGCAAGTTGTGGCATGACTTTTCGAGAGTTATTTCAGATACTAGAACCAGATTCAGCTACACAGTTAAGTTCACGGTTTAAAGATGCGTATATCATCAATGATTTAACAATTATCACAAATTCAGATAGTTATTGGGATTGGTGTGATTCGTGGTTTGGAAAGAAAAATAAAGAATATCATCAGCTAATGCGAAGAATTAGATTTGTAATTAAAATGATTCACGATGAAAAGAATAAGGTTATCAAAATTGAATTATGGAATTACACAGCAAAACGTGATTTAAAAGAAAAAGCAAAACAAGCATTTGAAAAATTACAGACGTATTCACTAAACAGTGTAGAAAATGAAGAAGAATTTCGAAAAATCGCTTCGGATATATTAGGAAGAATTAAGAAAGTAAAAAATATTGACAGCAAAAGAAAAGTTATCACTACAGACTCAACCGACCAAAGCGAGTGCAGTGATAACTAAAACTAGTGGAAATAATAAATACTATTTCTGCTTCTATTGTATCATAGAATAAGGAAAAATTATATGACAGATAAAATTTTAATCAAAATAGACAATTTAGAAGTACAGTTGCCTGCCTCTCATATCATAGTAGAAAAAGATGAATACCTCAACTTAAAAAACAAGGCTTCTCAGGGGAAGTATATGAGCTTATCCGAGGTTTTAGAGATGGTTTCAGTCTCTCGACCTTGGCTATTGGAACATGTTCTTTATCAACCTGCTATTCGCTCAAAAATCGATATTGATAAAAACAAAGATGGGTTTGTGAAATATCCAGACAGTCAGGGTGGACGGTACTATTTCTTAGCTAGTAAAACGAAACAATTTTTTGAAGAAAACTTTGCAGAAATCTTTAGTTTATGATACGATAATCAAGATAATATCTTGGTTATCGTCTTTTAGAAAGAGGTAATCATGTCAGTTTCATTCAGAAAACGAGGAAAAAAGAATTTATGGGATTATAGAATTTTTGATAAAAATAAAAAGGTGGTTGCTTCAAATTCAGGCTTTAAGACAAAAAGAGAAGCTGAAATTGAAGCGTTAGCTCTTGAGTTAAAATTGCTTAATGGTGCAATAATTGATAAAAATATTACATTCTATGCTCTATGGGAAAAGTGGCTAGAATTAACAGTTAAACCAATTGGAAAAGCGGAATCTACTTTCAATAAGCATCTAATACGTGGTAAATTCATTCAAGCATATTTCAAAGACAAACCAGCCTTAAAAATTAAAGCAAGCGAATATCAAGAATTTATTAATAAGTACGCTGAAACTAATAGCAGAGACAATGTTAGTAGAATGAATGCGGAAATTAGAAATGTGATTGTATTTGCGAAAAGAGATAAGCTTAATATCGAAGATTTTACTGAAGGAGTTATACTCTCAGGACGACCTCCACAAAAGCGAAGAGATGAAAAATATATTCATAGCTTTGAAGACTATCAAAAGTTAGTAACATATTTAGAAAGCAATCTTGATTTAACAACTTCAATCGTTCCACATTTACTATTAATTCAACTAAAAACGGGATTACGTGCAGGGGAAGTTGCAGGTCTCACATGGGATTGTGTATTGTGGGAAAGTTCAGAAATAAAAACATATCGCAGATATGATACTATAAAAAAACGTTGGACAAAACCCAAAACGGAAGATTCAGTTCGAACAGTTCCAATAGATGAAGATACATTAACAATTTTAAAGAAAATAAAACAAGAGCAATCTGTATTCATTGAAAATGAGATGATTACGAATAATGAAAATATGATTTTTATTGATTTGAATTATAATGTTGTAACAAATGCAGGAGTGAACAAGCATTTAAAACAAATTTTAAAGACCTTAAAAATTCATCCTCAAACTATGACAAGTACAGGTCTGAGACACACGTATTGTTCAACAATGTTAGCAATGGGTGTTGATATTTGGGCAGTTTCAAAATTAATGGGTCATAGAGATATTAAACAAATAACTGAAACTTATGGACATCTTATAAAAGAAAAAGCAGATATTGAAAATAACAAAGTTCGTGCTGTTTTGACGAGTTTAGTTAAAAAATAGAATTATTGACCAAAAGTTGACCAAATCAAAAAGAAACGTTGATTTAACAACGTTTCTAAACTATATACTATGCCCCCTACAGGGATCGAACCTGTGACCCACGGATTAAGAGTCCGCT
This sequence comes from Streptococcus sp. 53, assembly GCF_013276565.1. Classification (GTDB taxonomy): domain Bacteria; phylum Bacillota; class Bacilli; order Lactobacillales; family Streptococcaceae; genus Streptococcus. The sequence continues at coordinate 48,363 of NZ_VMLG01000010.1, read as the reverse complement.
GCTCTGCCAGCTGAGCTAAGGAGGCAAAGAAAAAAGCTGTATTGGTGCCGAAACTTCACGGTTTGTATTGAACCCGCGCAATTAAGCAGGTGGGCAACTCGCTCTAACTGAAGCTGTTTCCGTGTGAGACGGCCTACATGCTGTTAGAAGACTTTTGTTTCCCTAATAATACAAAAAATAGTCGGTCAACACTTAAGTGTGAAGTCGTACACCACAGCGTTTCTATGTTTATATGATACCACTTTTTCAAAAAAAATCAAGAGGAAAGTGCAATTTTTTGAAAAGGATTTCAGATTTTTCGCAAACGGTCGATAGCTTCCTTTCTTTGAGACAAAGCCCGTTCATATTTACCAGTATCTTCTGCTTGGAAATAGTGATGATTGCGGATTTTTTCTGGTAGATAGTCTTGCTTGACCCAATTTCCAGGATAGTTGTGTGGATAGAGATAGTCTTGGGCATTCCCCAGTTCCTTGCTTCCACTGTAGTGCCCATCACGCAGGTGTCGCGGAATAGGCAAGTGCCCTGATGTTTTGAGGTCGGCAAGCGCCTTGTCCATAGCCACATAGGCAGAGTTGGATTTTGGAGAAAGAGCCAAATCAATGACGACATTGGCAATGAGAATGCGGGCTTCTGGGAAACCAATCCTTTGTGCAGCATCCAGAGCAGTCACGGTGTGAATCTGAGCTTCAGGATTGGCCAAACCGATATCTTCATAAGCGATAACAGTCAAGCGACGAGCGAGACTTGGCAAATCACCAGCCTCAATCAAGCGGGCAGCATAGTGAAGACTGGCATCCACATCTGAGCCACGGATAGACTTTTGCAGGGCTGAGAGAACATCATAGTGGCCATCTCCGTCCTTATCCATGGTAATATAGCTCCGTTGCAGGCTATTTTCCATGATGTCGAGGGTGATATGGCGAAGGCCCTTGTCATTCTCAGGGGTAGAAAGAACTGCTAAATCCAGTGAGTTGAAGGCAGAGCGAAGGTCTCCGTTTGTAGAGGTAGCAATGAAATCCAGCGCATCCTCATCTAGTTTTACTGGAAAATCAAAACCACGCTCAGGGTTATTTAGAGCTATCTGAAGAGCCTCTTTGACGTCTTGGTTAGATAGAGGTTCCAACTCAAAAATCTGAACACGACTACGAATGGCAGGAGTGACAGAGAAGAAAGGATTTTCAGTTGTAGCGCCAATCATGATAACCAATCCACTTTCCAAGAGTGGCAGGAGGAAGTCTTGCTTGGTCTTGTCGAGACGATGAATCTCGTCTAGTAGCAGTACAAGGCCACCGGAGAATTTAGCTTCTTCAGCGATTTCTTGGAGACGTTTTTTACTATCAACTGTCGCATTAAAAGTTCGAAAGGCATACTTGGTCGTTCCAGCGATGGCTGATGCAATACTGGTTTTGCCGATTCCCGGAGGTCCATAGAGAATCATGGAGGACAGGCGGTTGGCTTCCACCATGCGGCGGATGATTTTTCCAGGTCCGACCAGATGTTCCTGACCAATGACCTGGTCGATGGTTTTAGGGCGCATGCGAAGCGCGAGATTGTCTGGCATAGCAGTCCTTTCTAACGTGGATTTTCTGATGTATATGTGGTAAGATGGTAGTATCTATTTTAGCATATTTCCGAGCAATCGGGGCGATTAAAGAGTCGCATAGAAAGAGGACAAAATGGCAACATACGGATTTTTAGATGTTTTAGAGGAAGAGTTGGAGAAGAATTTTCCCTTTGACTTTGAGATTAGTTGGGACAAGCGTAACCACGCGGTTGAAGTGAGTTTTCTATTGGAAGCGCAAAATGCTGCAGGTGTGGAGATGGTGGATGAAGACGGAGAAGTGTCATCAGATGATATCCTCTTTGAGGAAGCAGTGCTTTTTTACAATCCTGCCAAGTCAACAGTCAATGCAGAAGACTATTTGACGGTCATTCCTTACCTACCTAAAAAAGGTTTTTCTCGTGAGTTTTTAGCTTATTTTGCGCTATTCCTCAAAGATACTGCTGAGGTTGGACTAGATGCCCTTATGGACTTTTTGGAAGATCCAGAAGCAGAAGAATTTGTCATGGAATGGAACCAAGAAGTCTTTGAAGAAGGAAAAGTTGGCTTGGAAGAGGGAGAGTTTTATCCTTATCCGAGATACTAGGAGTTGGTTGGAGATTTTATGAAGAAAATTGGGATTTATTTGGTTTATGTGCTAGCTGTTGTCTTTATTATGCTGGCTTGTGCTTGTGGAACAATCGCATTTGCAGAGTTGGGGTATTCCGCAGTTTTAGTCTTTACTTTTGGTTATGCCTTCGCTCTTCTAAGTATATATTTAATCTTTATTCTTCATGAGCTGGGACATGCTTTTTGTGGCTACTTGACAGGCTATCGGCTGGTGGCTTTTGGATTAGGACATTTTATTTTGACCAAAAAGTCAGGCAGGTTTCATCTTAGTAGAACAGCCATTCTGAAAAATGTTGGTGCTCAATACATTGGTTTAAAAGAGGATGAAAGCGATCAAAGAATCATCCTGATGCTTTCAGGAGGCTTGATGGTTCATCTCAGCTTGATATTATTGGCGATAGTGTTTGGATTTTTGACAAGAAGCTGGTATTTTGCAGGGACTTGGATTTTTCTTAATTTGTCTTTCTTCCTAAATAACATTTTGCCAGTCGGCATCACCGATGGCGCAAAAATTTGGGAATTGCTACAACACCCTGAAAATACGAAATACGCCTACTTGATGTTGAGGCATTCTGCCCAGACCTTGCTAGCTCCTCAAGAATATGATTTAAAAGACTTTATCATGCCTGTTGATGAGGAGGCGAGAGGGAGTTTTGCAGAAAGTGTTCAGACTCTTCAGGGGTTGGTATTCATATTGGATGATAATATAGAACTTGCAAAGCAACAGTTGCAGTCTGTGCTAGAGAAAACAGACAATCCAATGTCTAAAACTAGTTCTCAATTATACCTTCTTCAAGTTGCTCTGATGGAAGGAGATAATAAGAAAGCGGAAGAATATGCAAGTATTCGAGGGGTCAAATCCTTTTTATCTCTAAAAACAGCAGATATGCAGGTCATTCAAGCCTGGTATCAATTAAAGGTGAAGAAAGATGTAGTTCAAACTCACAAGGCTATTAAGATTGCTAGACAGAAAATGAATAGCAGTCGGATGTTACGGGATGAGAAAAGCTATTATCAAAACTGGTTAGCCGAGCTGGAAAAGGAATTAACCGAAGGAGTCTAATATGGAAATAGGAATTTCTGATTTCACAGGCTGTAAGATTGCTTTGTTTTGTGGGGATAAGCTCTTGACTATCTTACGCGATGATAAGGCAAGTATTCCCTGGTCCAATATGTGGGAACTACCAGGTGGTGGACGAGAGGGGGATGAAAGTCCTTTTGAGTGCGCGGCGCGTGAAGTTTTTGAGGAACTGGGAATTCATTTGACTGAGGATTGTCTGCTTTGGAGTAAGGTTTATCCAAGTATGCTTTGTGAGGATAAACAATCTGTATTTCTAGTCGGTCTGTTGACACAGGCCCAGTTTGACAGTATCGTATTTGGAGATGAAGGTCAGGGCTATCAGCTCATGAATGTCGAGGAATTTCTTAGCTCCAGTCAAGTTGTACCTCAGTTGCAAGAGAGATTAAAAGATTATTTAAAAGTAAGTGATTAGAAAGGATGGTTCGGTTACATTTCTAAACTGAACTCGCCCTAAACACTGTGCCAAAAAGATAAACTTCTCTTAGACCCAAGCGTCTTCAGAGAATTTCCTATTTTGGTCTTGTGTTTTACGGGCTTGGTATTTTAATAATGGAAACATGGCAAGAGTTAAAAGTTACAGTGAAGCGTGAAGGGGAGGAGTTGGTTTCCAACCTCTTGATTGAGCTGGGAGCGCAAGGCGTTGCGATTGAAGACAGCATGGACTATGTGGGAAATGTTGACCGCTTCGGCGAGATTTTCCCAGAGGTCGAGCAACAAGAAGAAATCGTAGTGACAGCCTATTACTCTGATACGGTTGATGTAGCAACGGTTGAGGCGGACTTACAGGCTCGCTTAGCAGAATTGACAGATTTTATGGATTTGGGAGAGATCAAAATGGGGACGACTGCCTTGGCTGAGGAAGACTGGGCAGACAACTGGAAGAAATATTATGAACCAGCTCGTATTACTCATGATTTGACCATCGTGCCGTCGTGGACAGACTATGAGGCGACTGCTGGAGAAAAGATTATCAAGCTGGATCCTGGTATGGCCTTCGGGACAGGAACCCACCCAACTACCAAGATGAGCCTTTTTGCCTTGGAGCAGGTCCTTCGTGGTGGAGAAACAGTGCTAGATGTGGGGACTGGATCAGGTGTCCTTTCTATTGCCAGCTCGCTGCTTGGTGCTAAGGAAATTTTCGCTTACGACCTAGATGATGTGGCAGTTCGTGTTGCTCAGGAAAATATTGAACTCAACCCTGGTATGGAAAACATCCATGTAGCAGCTGGAGACTTGCTTAAGGGAGTTGAGATTGAGGCAGATGTCATTGTGGCTAATATCTTGGCGGATATTCTCATTCATCTGACGGATGATGCTTATCGTTTGGTCAAGGATGAAGGATACCTGATAATGAGTGGGATTATCAAGGACAAGTGGGACATGGTGCGCCAGTCGGCTGAGTCAGCTGGATTTTTCCTTGAAACCCACATGATCCAAGGTGAATGGAATGCCTGTGTCTTTAAGAAAACCAAGGATATTTCCGGTGTGATTGGAGGCTAGCATGCAGCAGTATTTTGTCAAAGGCAGTGCTATCTCTCCTGTCACCATCGAGGACAAGGAAACCAGCAAGCATATGTTTCAGGTTATGCGCTTGAAAGAAGATGATGAGGTTACTTTGGTCTTTGATGATGGAGTCAAGCGCTTGGCGCGCGTGCTGGATGTGGAAGCCCGTCAGTTTGAGTTGGTCCAAGAATTGGCTGACAATGTGGAACTGCCCGTTCAAGTGACCATCGCATCTGGCTTTCCCAAGGGAGATAAGCTGGAATTCATCACTCAAAAAGTAACCGAACTGGGTGCCAGCCAAATCTGGGCCTTTCCTGCCGACTGGTCAGTTGCCAAGTGGGATGGGAAGAAATTGGGTAAAAAGGTTGAAAAACTAGAAAAAATTGCCCTTGGAGCAGCAGAACAAAGCAAGCGTAATATGGTTCCAAGTATTCAGCTTTTTGAGAAGAAAGCAGATTTTCTAGCCCAACTTGACCAGTTTGACCGCGTCGTAGTGGCTTATGAAGAGTCGGCTAAAGAAGGAGAAGCCGCTGCGCTCTTACAAGCGGTCTCTGGTCTTGAAAAAGGAGCCAAATTGCTCTTTATCTTTGGTCCAGAAGGTGGTCTGTCACCTACAGAAATTGAGAGTTTTGAAGCTAAGGGAGCAGTCTTGGCAGGACTTGGTCCTCGCATTCTAAGAGCAGAAACAGCACCGCTTTACGCCTTATCAGCCCTTAGTGTTTTATTAGAATTAGAGAAATAAGAGGAAGAAAATGGAACAAAAACACCGTTCAGAATTTCCAGAGAAGGAACTTTGGGATTTAACAGCCCTATACCAAGACCGTGAAGATTTCTTGCGTGCAATCGAGAAGTCTCGCGAAGACATCAACCAGTTTAGCCGTGATTACAAGGACAATCTTCACACTTTTGAGGATTTTGAGAAGGCCTTTGCGGAATTGGAACAAATCTACATTCAGATGAGCCATATTGGTAACTATGGTTTTATGCCGCAGACGACAGACTATAGCAATGACGAATTTGCCAATATTGCCCAAGCTGGGATGGAATTTGAAACAGACGCCAGCGTAGCTCTGACCTTCTTTGACGATGCTTTGGTGGAAGCTGATGAGGAAGTCTTGGACCGTTTGGGTAAATTGCCACATTTAACAGCTGCTATTCGTCAGGCAAAAATCAAAAAAGCCCACTATCTAGGGGCTGATGTGGAGAAGGCCTTGACTAATCTTGGTGAAATTTTCTACAGTCCGCAGGATATTTACACTAAGATGCGTGCTGGAGATTTTGAAATGGCTGACTTTGAGGCGCATGGCAAGACATATAAAAACAGCTTTGTGACCTATGAGAATTTCTACCAAAATCACGAGGATGCTGAGGTTCGTGAAAAATCTTTCCGTTCCTTCTCAGAGGGACTTCGTAAGCACCAAAATACGGCTGCTGCAGCCTATTTAGCCCAAGTCAAGTCTGAAAAAGTCTTAGCAGATATGAAGGGTTACGACTCTGTCTTTGACTATCTTTTGGCTGAGCAGGAAGTGGACCGTGCTATGTTTGACCGCCAGATTGACCTCATCATGAAAGATTTTGCGCCAGTTGCTCAGAGATACCTCAAGCATGTTGCCAAGGTCAATGGTCTTGAAAAGATGACCTTTGCAGATTGGAAATTGGATTTGGATAGTGTCCTCAATCCTCAAGTGACTATTGACGATGCCTATGATTTGGTCATGAAGTCGGTAGAACCTTTGGGGCAAGAATATTGTCAGGAAGTTGCTCGCTATCAAGAAGAGCGCTGGGTGGACTTTGCTGCCAATAGTGGCAAGGATTCTGGCGGTTATGCGGCGGATCCATATCGCGTGCACCCATATGTCCTCATGAGCTGGACAGGTCGTTTGAGCGATGTCTATACCTTGATTCATGAAATCGGGCATTCTGGTCAATTCATTTTCTCAGACAATCACCAAAGCTACTTCAATGCCCACATGTCGACCTACTATGTCGAAGCACCGTCAACCTTCAATGAATTGCTACTCAGTGATTACTTGGAGCACCAGTCTGACGACCCTCGTCAAAAACGCTTTGCTCTTGCTCACCGCTTTACAGACACCTACTTCCATAACTTTATCACTCACCTTTTGGAAGCAGCCTTCCAGCGTAAGGTGTATACATTGATTGAAGAAGGAGAAACCTTTGGAGCAAGTAAACTCAACAGTATTATGAAGGAAGTCTTGACGGATTTCTGGGGAGATGCCATTGAAATCGATGATGATGCAGCTTTGACTTGGATGCGCCAAGCTCACTACTACATGGGCTTGTATAGTTACACTTACTCAGCAGGACTAGTCATCTCGACTGCTGGTTACCTCCATTTGAAACATTCAGAAACTGGAGCTGAAGACTGGCTCAAACTTCTCAAATCAGGTGGTAGCAAGACACCACTTGAGTCAGCTATGATTATCGGTGCTGATATTTCAACAGATAAACCACTCCGTGATACAATTCAATTCTTGTCAGACACAGTTGACCAGATCATCGCTTACAGTGCCCAGTTGGGAGAGTAAATTAAAAGAGTCTGGGACAAAAGTCTAACCTTAAATATAAAAAGCGAACAAAACGAGTTATCTGAAACTCAGAATTCTGTCTTGTTCGCTTTTTTTCTAATCTATCGATTTTAAAAATTTATAATAAAGAATTCCTAAAATCAAAATTTTTTGTCCTGGCCTCTTAAATTATCCCCAAAAGCTATCTTCTTCAGCTTGATCTGAAGAGAAGAGCCAAACTTCTTTGATTTTTCCGTCTTCAATGCGGAAGAGGTCAATCCCGTTCATATTGAGTTCAGTACCATCAGCACGTGTTCCAAGAAAAGTAACATTGGCTGCGATTAAATCCTTATTGTCAGAAACCCAATTTGTTATCACCTTAAAGGTTCCATTAGTTTTCTCAGCAAATGTAGTCAGGTGAGTTCCTAGCTTGTCCTTACCAACAACTGTACCAGATATACTATGAGTACCAGGTTGATGCCAGACAATATCGTCTGCCATCGTTTCAAAGACACCAGGAAAGTCACCAGCAATTAAAGCTTGGTTATAAGCATTGAAAATTTCTAAGTTTGTTGACATATCTATTCTCCATTTCTTTTTTATGATATAATTGTAACAGTTACAAACAAAAAAACAAGTAGACACTTTTTCGATAGCTAGTATCAAAAGTGGTACTATTATTGATACTAAAAGATAAATTTTTTTAAAAAAATAGAAAGAAGATATTTTATGACAAATAAAGTGAGTGAGTATGGTATTTGTCCATTTGCGACAACGCAGAGGGTTTTAACGGGGAAATGGGCACTGGTAATCATTTATCAGTTGAGTACGGGTACCAAACGATTTAAAGAATTGCAGAGATTATTGCCTGGGATTACTCAAACTATTTTGACCCGTCATCTCCGTCAATTAGAAAAGGATAAGATTGTTCAACGAAAGGTCTATGCCGAAGTTCCACCACGAGTTGAGTACAGCTTAACTGAAATGGGGCAGGAATTCAGAGTTGTTTTAGATGCTGTCGAGAACTGGGGTCTAGATTATATCAAGTTGCTAGAAATGTAGAGGTATTGCCCATGTATCAAGAGTTACTTAGAAAAATGGCAGAAGAAAAACCAAGTTATCATGATGAAGAAATCCAGTGGTTGCTTGACCATTTGGGAGATCCTTCTCCAGAAATTCGCGATGACCTTGTTTTTACAAGCTTTGCTAGAGGAATTCAGGAAGAGCTATTTACACAGGAACAATTTCATTTCATTGCTGAGGTTGTCTTAGCTGATGGAGGACTAGATAAAGAAATTGATAAGGTAGGTCTGCTAACCCTTGAACGTTCTTTTAGGGCGCTTATTTATGCAAATCTCTTGTCTGCGGATGCCAACCAGCAATCGATTTTTTATCAGGGATTAAATGCAAGAATTCGTAATGTCCTTTTAAATCAAGGTTTGTATTATCTTTCAAAAGAAAAGGATACAACGGGTTTTTCAAGTCAGTATGGTTGGGTTCATGCTTTTGCACATGGAGCCGATTTACTGACAGAGGCGGTTTGTCATCCAGACTTTCCTAAAAACAGAATTCATGAAGTATTTGACATACTTGGTCAACTGTTTAAAAGAATTGCGATTCGTTTTACAGATGATGAGGATTGGCGTTTAGCCAGAGTACTTTATGAACCGATTTTACAAGGGAAGTTGGAGCAAGAGCAAGTAGCTTCTTGGATAAAAACTATTGATTTTCCGATAGAAGAAAGGGAAGATTTTTATAAATTTTCCAACTTCAGATCCTGTCTGTTGGAAGTCTATGTCCAACTTGACTAGAGAAATAGTTTACAAGATGACTTGAAAGAAGCTATCCAGTCTTTTCAATACTAGGGATAAGCTAATATTACTTATTGAAAGAGTTTCTATTGTATCCTCCTATAATGAAAACTAATAAAAGAGGTTGAATCATTTTCCAACCTCTTTTTGTGTATCTTAATGGAATTGCATACCACCATCAACGATAATGGTTTGTCCTGTAATGTAGTTTGAATCTGGTCCTGCAAGGAAGCTGACGGCTGCAGCCACATCTTCTGGTTCAGATAGACGTTTTAGAGTAATATCTTTTGCAAATGTCTGCATACCCCATTCGTCATCTTTTCCTGCATTTTTACCAACTTCATGAGCGATGTCGTACATCATTGGTGTTTTCACAATACCTGGTGCGTAGGCGTTAACAGTGATTCCTGAGTCTGCTAGATCACGTGCTAATGTTTGCGTAATTCCACGAACAGCAAATTTGGTTCCACCATAAACAGTTAGATTTGGATTGCCGACAACACCAGCTTGAGAAGTTGCGTTGATAATTTTACCTCCGTGGCCAAGTGCTTTAAATTGCGCTTGTGCAGCTTGTGAACCCCAAATGACACCACCAACGTTGATACCGAAAGTGCGTGTAAATTGTTCCTCAGTAATTGTATCGAGAGGAGTAGTTGGAGCAACACCAGCGTTATTTACGACAACATTCAAATCACCAAAATGGTCAACAACCTTTTGAAATGCTTGTGCAACTTCGGCCTGTTTCGAAACATCGGCCACGACAGCAAAGGCATTTTCAGCTGATAATTCGGCAACAGCTTTTTCAGCTGTTTCGGGATTGTAGTCTAAGACTCCTACCTTAAAGCCATCTTGAACCAATCGTTTTGCGATTGCAAAACCGATTCCTTGACCTGCACCTGTGACAATAGCAACTTTAGACATATGCTTCCTCCTTGGTATCCACGATACCATTCAAACGTTCATAAAAGAACAGTAAAGTTGTAAAAATTAGTTCAAATTAGGGAATGAATAACTAATTAGAACTATATTGACATTATATAACTTTGGAAAAAATGTTTCAAATAAACACTACCGTTTTTATAGAATTTTATCCTGAAAATTTCCAATCAATTTTCTTGAAACCCTTTCCCTCTTTTGATAGACTAGTATCTAGTTTTTGAAAAAAGGAGAAAGAAAATGAAAAAATTTGTCGCTGAGTTAATCGGTACGTTCATGCTTGTGTTCGTTGGGACAGGAGCTGTTGTTTTTGGAAATGGTCTTGAAGGTCTTGGTCACCTTGGAATTGCCTTTGCCTTTGGTTTGGCAATCGTAGTCGCAGCCTTCTCAATCGGAACTGTTTCAGGCGCTCACTTGAACCCAGCTGTTTCTATTGCTATGTTTGTTAATAAACGTTTGTCATCTTCAGAGCTTGTAAACTACATCCTCGGACAAGTGGTTGGTGCTTTCCTTGCATCTGGATCTGTACTCTTCCTCTTGGCAAATTCAGGTATGTCAACTGCAAGTCTTGGTGAAAATGCCTTGGCAAACGGTGTAACTGTCTTTGGTGGTTTCTTGTTTGAAACAATCGCAACCTTCTTGTTTGTTTTGGTTATCATGACTGTAACATCAGCAAGCAAAGGTAATGGCGCAATCGCTGGTTTGGTGATTGGTTTGTCATTGACAGCTTTGATTCTAGCTGGCTTGAACATCACTGGACTTTCAGTAAACCCAGCACGTAGCTTGGCACCAGCTGTCTTGGTAGGTGGTGCAGCCCTTCAACAAGTTTGGATTTTCATCCTTGCACCAATTGTTGGTGGAGTTCTTGCAGCCCTCGTTGCGAAAAACTTCCTTGGAACAGAAGAATAATTGAAACTCAAAAAGCCTTGCTCCTCATCTTGAGGAACAGGGTTTTTTCGTATGATACTCTTCGAAAATCTCTTCAAACCACGTCAGCTTCACCTTGGATTATATATGTGACGGACTTCGTCAGTCTTATCTACAACCTCAAAACAGTGTTTTGAGCTGACTTCGTCGGTCTTATCTACAACCTCAAAGCAGTGCTTTGAGCAACCTGCGGCTAGCTTCCTAGTTTACTTTTTGATTTTCATTGAGTATGAGTTTAACGATTGTCAATTTTCTCTGGATAAAGATCGTGTTGGAAGAGGCGTTGTTCTGCCAAGCCTTCATACTTAGTTCCTGGCTTACCGTAGTTGTAGTAGGGGTCAATTGAGATGCCACCGCGAGGAGTGAATTTTCCCCAAACCTCCAAATAGCGAGGGTCTAGCAAGTTGACCAAGTCTTTACCGATGGTGTTGATACAGTTTTCGTGAAAATCTCCATGATTTCGGTAACTAAAGAGGTAGAGTTTGAGGGATTTTGACTCAACACAGAGCTTGTCAGGGATGTAGGAAATATAGATAGTTGCAAAGTCTGGCTGAGCAGTGATGGGGCAAAGTGAGGTAAATTCAGGGCAGTTGAACTTGATGAAATAGTCATTTTCCACATGACGATTGTCAAAGGATTCGAGGACATCTGGTTGATACTCGAAAATGTAGTTGGTTTCTTTGTTGCCTAGTAGGCTGAGGTTTTTCATTTCTTCTTGTTGTGACATAATTTTTTCTTTCTAATCTTAAACACCACGTTGGTTATCGTAGAGGAGGGTATGGAGTTGAGGAAGGACGCGGACATTGCCCCAGCTATCGTCGGCAGCGATGCGTTCCCAGAGTTCTTTGAGGCGGTCCAGTTGGTCTTGGACAATATTGCCTCTAGTCTTGGGTTCAGGATTTCCTGCTGATAAAAAGAGAACATCTGGTTGGTAGCGTTCTTGTATTCCTCTGGCAAAGGCCAAATCTGCATCGTCAAAGACAGGGATTTTAAAGGTGACCTTATCTGGATCCAGTTGGGAAACGATAAAGTCCAAGGTCTCAAAGTTGACTTCCATCTTGGATGAAGGAGGTTTGGGGCTCAGAGTGACCTGGTCAATATCTTTTAACCAATTTTGCCAGCGAGAACCTTGAGTCTCGACAGCAAGGGTGACACCGCGTTCCTTGAGTTTGGTGACGAGTTCGGCCATGTTAGCTGCTAGGATAGCAGGATTTCCCCCAGATAGGGTTACATAGTCGTAGCTCCCCAATTTATCCAAGGCAGCAATGACCTCATCAGCTGTCATACGAGTCGGTTTTTCAGAGCCATCCCATGTAAAGGCAGAATCGCACCAGTCGCAGTGGTAGTCGCAACCTGCAGTGCGGACAAACATGGTTTTCTGCCCGATAGCACGGCCTTCGCCTTGAAAGGTTGGACCAAAAATTTCCAGAACTGGTAGTTTGAGGACACGTTCCCTAGTCATCTAACCACTCCCGTCTAAACTCCGCAAAGGCAGTCGGAGTCTCATAGAGGCGAACGTATTCCAAATGGAGACCGCGCTCGTCTGGCAACTCTTGGTTCATGGTTTGGAAAATCCAGTAAACCATATTTTCAGCAGTCGTGTTCATATAGGGAAGAGTTTCGTTTAGATAGCGATGATCCAAGTGGGGCTCTAAGTAGTTCTTGTAGATGGCTTTGATGTCTCCAAAATCGTAGGTCATACCCCGTTCATCTAAAAATCCACTGACAGCAATCTGCAGATGATAGGTGTGGCCGTGCAGGGATTTGCATTTTCCCTCATAGTGAAAGAGGTGGTGGGCAGCATCAAAGGTAAATTCTTTTGATACCAAGGTTCTGTGAGGATTGTAGACAAGAGACTCCCCGGTTTCCTGTTTGATTTCTTTGGGTGCAAAAAACATTAGGCCTCTCCTTTCTGTGAGAGATAAACATCCAGACCATGTTGACGTAGGTGGCAGGCTGGGCAATCTCCACAGCCACTTCCGATAATCCCGTTGTAGCAGGTTAAGGTCTTTTCACGAACATAGTCAAAGGCACCGAGTTGGTCGGCTAATTCCCAAGTTTCAGCCTTGTCTAGCCACATGAGAGGTGTTTGGATAACAAAGTCGTAATCCATAGCAAGGTTGAGGGTAACATTGAGAGATTTGATAAAGACATCCCGACAATCGGGGTAGCCTGAGAAGTCTGTCTCGCAGACACCTGTCACGATGTCTGTAATGCCTCGTTGCTTAGCAAGGACTGCCGCAAAGGATAGAAAGAGGTGGTTTCGACCATCAACAAAGGTATTGGGAACCTCTCCCTCTTTTTGCTCAATCTCCAGATCAGAAGTCAAGGCATTTTCAGTGATTTGCCCCAGCAGAGACATATCTAGGATGTGATGGCGAATCCCCTGTTCCTTAGCGATTTCTTGGGCAACTTGAATTTCAAGATGGTGGCGTTGGCCATAGGCAAAGGTGACAGCTTCGACTGTTTCATAGTGTTCTTTAGCCCAAAAGAGGCAGGTTGTAGAATCTTGACCGCCACTAAAGACGACCAAGGCAGATTGACGTTTCATAGTACTCCTTCCAAAATGGGAAATGTTCAGAGCACGCAAAAAGCTCCCTTGAGGGAGCTAAAAAATACCAAGTCAAGGTTTTTTTTTAGCGATGGCATGTCCCAAACATCGTAATATTCTACATACAGTCTAGCATATTTTTTGAAAAATGGCAAAGGGCAAGAAAAAAGAGACCAAAGCAAGTACTTGGTCTCTCGTTTGATTAGCTCAATTCAGCAACGATGGCCTTGATTTGTTCTGCTGTGTGAACACCAGCAACTTGTTTGACAACTTGGCCGTCTTTTTTGAAGAGAAGAGTTGGGATAGACATGATTCCAAAAGCACGAGCTGTGTTTGGATTTTCATCAACGTCCATTTTAACGATTTTCAAAACATCTTCTGAAAGTTCTTCAGACAATTTATCCAAGATTGGACCTTGCATACGACATGGACCACACCAAGTTGCCCAGAAGTCTACTAAGACCAAACCGTCTTTTGTTTCTTGTTCAAATGTTGCATCTGTAATTGCTTTTGCCATTGTATTTCTCCTTTTTTAGTTATATTGGCTTAAATCTTGTTTCTTGAGATAGAAGAAGATATCTCCGTAAGTTCCATGGTAGTCCAAATCATGACCGTTGTAAGTCAATTTTTGAACAGGGTAGTAGTCTGCGACGCCGATGAGGCAAGCTTGTTGTGAACGATCAAAGTCTTCATAAGATTCGAACGTTACAGTTCTTTCGTTCTTGCTGGCATCTAGATAGGTAATTTCAATCATTTTAAAAACTCCTTTGTTTAATGATGACTTTATTTTACTCCTTGTAAAAGAGAATGTCAAGAAAAATGATTGCGCACGCAACTTTTTTCTAAAATCATCTCAAATCAAGAAATCCAAACCAGTTTCCAAGCTTTCTTCGACAGCCTTCTGTAGAGATGCCAGTGTCTTTTGCCCATCACTTGTCAGGCAGATAAAGCTAGAGCGCCTATCTTGATCACAACACATGCGACTAAGCAGACCGCAATTTTTAGCTTCCAAGCGAGCCACCATCCGAGAAACAGCGCTCGGGCTCAGATGAAGCTTATCTGGTAGGTCAATCTGGCGTAGAGATTTTTCTTGGGCCAAGTCCAGGTAGTAGAGGAGGTAAAACTCTTTCAAGGTCAGACTTTGTTCACTCTGATTAGCAACAGTGTCTTCCAAGAGACCTTCAATTTCTTTCTGACGCCGATTGAAGTCAAGCCATTTTTCCAAATAGGTCATAGTATCTCCTTTCTTTTTAGAGTTGTAAATAGAAGAAAGTCTATTCACGGACAGTCTCCGCATCACAAGATGATTGCGCATGCAATAATTATACTACTTTTCAAGAATGCTGGCAAGAAGGACGCTGGAATATTTTATCCTAAATTACACTGTTTTCACAAGTCAAGAATTGTTTGTATCCCCTTTCCTCTCTAATTTTTAATGACTCTTGTGCATTTCCTTGAAATTTTCTGAAAAAAGAGTAAACTGGTATGCAAGAAGTCTATTTCGTGGAGTTTAGGATGAAATTATATGTTCAATTAATGATTCTCTTTGTGATTTCTCTAATCGGAGAGGGGATTTCCAGTTTCTTTCATTTGCCTATCCCAGGCAGTATTATCGGTTTGATTATTCTCTTTCTAGCCCTACAATTCAAGTGGCTGAGAACCAGACATGTCAACATGGTGGGGAATTTCTTGCTGGCCAATATGACCATTCTCTTTTTGCCGCCAGCAGTGGGAATCATGGAAAAGTTTGATGTGATTGCTCCCTATCTTTTGCCCATTGTTTTGATTGTCTTTTTTGCAGCTGTTATCAATATTATCCTCATTGCTTTGGTGGTTCAGTTTATCAAGAGACGGTTTGAGGGAGATTATGAGAAAGGAGATGCCAAATGAGTGAATTTGTTTCCAATCCCCTGTTTGGGCTTGCCCTGTCAATCCTAGCTTATCTAGTGGGAATGCTGATTTACAGACGTTTTCCCCATCCATTGACAACGCCCTTGCTTTTGTCAGCTGTTTTCATTATCATCTTTCTAAAAGTGACGGGTATTTCTTACCAAGATTACTACCAAGGTGGGGTTTATCTGAACAACTTGATTGTTCCGTCGACCGTGGCTCTGGGGATTCCGCTTTATAAGAGTTTTCATCTGATGAAGCACCATGCTCGCAGTATTCTCTTTGGTAGTCTGTTAGCGGTAGTGGTCAATACCTCTTTCACAGCACTTGTGGCGAAAATTTTTGGCATGGACTTTTTCCTAGCCATTTCTCTCTTTCCCAAGTCAGTAACAACTGCTATGGCAGTGGGAATCACAGAAAAATTGCAAGGTCTGACGACTGTGACCTTGGTGGTTGTAGTGGCGACTGGAATTTTAACCAGTGTCATCGGCCCAACCCTTTTGAAGTGGTTGAAAATTGACGACCCAGTAGCTGTTGGTCTTTCCCTTGGAGGAACAGGCCACGCAGTCGGAACAGGCACAGCCTTCCGATACGGCTCTGTAGCAGGAGCCATGGGTGGTTTGGCTATCGGTGTCACCGGTATTCTCTATGTCTTTGTCAGCCCTATTGTAGCCGGTTTGATATTGAGTTAAATCAAAACCCAGCTTTTTAGCTGGGCATTTTTTATTGCAAATTAACCTTGTTTCTCAAAATATAGTAGGTTCCGAGATAAAAGATAGCTATGAAAATGAGTTCTTCAACAATGGCTATACTTGCTCCCATATAGAAATGGTCATTGAGTCCTACAAGTGAATTGACATAGAAATTAGAACTAAGATTGAAGAAAAGTTCAATAAATCCAATGACGATTTGGATACCAATGTAGGCTGCAACAGCGAGTGCGGTACGGTATTCATTGAAAAGCTGTCCAATGGAAATAGCCAAGTAGATGCAGAGGATACTGGAAATGGTATTTAGTAGGAAGGATATACCTGTAAGAAAGATCTGAGGGAGATGTGTTTCTACAAATGTAATCACATAAGAAAGAGGGATCCATTCTGGAACCGTTATGGTCACAATAATAACAGCACTTAGAGCTAGGACAGCAGTGCTAATCAACGACCAGATAAAGGCACCGACTAGTTTGGTTGTGATGATATGGTGTTCAGAAACTGGCAAGGTCAAAGTCAGATAGCCTTGTCGGTCATAGACACTGCCTTTAAAGCGTTTAATAATCAAGAAAAGAGTTGAAATTCCAAGTGTAATCATCAAGCCACCAAAGACGAGGGCTAGAAAAGTAAGTAAAACAGGTTGGCTTTCTTTGACAGGCAGATTGTTATAGGTCTGTGCTTGTATCCCGATAAGGGCAGAAAGGACTAGCACAGCAGCGTAGAGGGCTAAATACCACTTGTTAACATTTTTAAATTCGTAGCGAATTAAATTCCAAAACATAAATAATCTCCTTTGCTTAAGCCTTAAATTCCTGACGGAAGAGTTGGTCAATGGATTCACCTGACTCATAGCGAATGTCATCTACATTTCCTTGACGGACGACTTTTCCGTCTTTGAGGAAGACAATTTCATCCAAGATTGGCTCGATATCAGAAATCAAGTGGGTAGAAATCAAAACGGTAGAAGTTGGGGAGTAGTTGTTGATAATGGTATTGAGGATATAATCACGGGCTGCTGGATCCACCCCACCAATGGGTTCGTCCAAAACGTAGAGACGAGCATCACGGCTCATAACCAAAATCAATTGGACTTTTTCCTTGTTTCCTTTTGATAGTTTCTTGAGACGACTATTTTCATCAATACCGAGGTCTGCAAGTAGATGATGGGCGCGTTCAAGATTGAAATCTTTATAGAAGGTCTTGAAGTAGGTTAGGGCTTCTTTGACCTTCATTTGCTCATTGAGATAGGTCGTATCCGGCAAATAAGCTACGATAGCCTTGGTTGCTGGGCTTGGATCCATGTCGTTGATCAGGACACGTCCTTGATCTGGTTGCAAGAGGCCATTGATTAGTTTAATCAGGGTTGTTTTTCCTGAGCCGTTTGGGCCAAGGAGACCAACAATTTTTCCAGCTGGGATCTCAAGGGAAACATTTTCAAGGGCTGGTGTTGCTCCATATGATTTGGATACATTTTCAAATGCTAGTAATGACATAGGCTTAAACTCCTTTAATATAATCGCCGACTACGATTGGTAGTTCTTCTTTTTCATAGCCAAAATGGGTCATGGAGGAAACGAAGTGTTCCAATTCTTCTTCTGATAATTGTTTGCGCGATTGGGCGATCAGCTCTTTATCTTCAGTCACAAATCGTCCAGTTGTGCGCTTGCTGTAGACAAATCCTTCTCGTTCAAGGTCTGACAAGGCTCTTTGGATGGTGTTTGGATTGACACCGGCCTCGCTTGCTAGCTCTCTCACGGTTGGAAGTTGTTGATTGGCTTCCAGTGTATGGGAAACAATCTGAAGCTTGATTTTCTCCATAATCTGTAAATAGATGGGTTTTTTGTTGTCAAATGTCCAGGACATCTTGGTCTCCTTTCTTTTATCTTTTTGTCTTAATTAAATAATACAACAAAACAAAAAACTTGTCAAGCAAAAAGAAGAATTGTTTTGGGAATCGTTTAAAAAATGGTATAATGAAAAGAAAACGATAAGGAGGGAAAGGATGCGTTGTCCAAAATGTGGGGCTACCAAGTCAAGTGTTATCGATAGTCGCCAAGCAGAAGAAGGGAACACCATTCGTAGAAGACGTGAGTGCGACGAATGCCAACACCGTTTTACAACCTACGAACGGGTAGAAGAAAGAACCTTAGTGGTTGTTAAAAAAGATGGCACACGGGAACAATTCTCCAGAGATAAAATCTTTAATGGGATTATCCGCTCAGCCCAGAAACGTCCTGTGTCAAGTGATGAAATCAACATGGTAGTCAATCGTATCGAACAGAAACTCCGTGGTCGAAATGAAAATGAAATTCAAAGTGAGGACATTGGTTCACTCGTCATGGAGGAGTTGGCTGAGTTAGATGAGATTACCTATGTACGTTTTGCCAGTGTCTATCGTAGTTTTAAGGATGTCAGTGAGTTAGAGAGCTTGCTCCAACAAATCACCCAGTCCTCTAAAAAGAAAAAGGAAAGATAAATGAAGCCAATTGACCGTTTTTCTTATCTAAAGAATAATCGGGTGTCGCAAGATACCTCATCTCTGGTACAGTGTTACCTCCCGATTATCGGTCAGGAGGCACTGAGCCTTTATCTTTATACGATTAGTTTTTGGGATAATGGTAGAAAAGAATATCTTTTTTCAAGTATCCTCAATCATCTCAACTTTGGGATGGATAGACTGATAAAATCCTTGAAAATCCTATCTGCTTTCAATCTCTTGACCCTCTATCAAAAGGGGGAGGTTTATCAACTAGCCCTCCATGCTCCTCTATCTAGTCAGGACTTCTTGGAGCATCCTGTTTATCGTAGACTCTTGGAGAAAAAAATTGGCGATGCCGCTGTGGAGGATTTGAAAGTTGAGAGTGCTGAGGGAGAAGAAATACCTGTCTCACTCAATCAAGTCTTTCCAGACTTAGCAGAACTGGGAAGTCAAGAAGACCTTAGTCTCAAGAAGAAAGTGGCCAATGATTTTGACTTGGACCATTTTCGTCAACTTATGGCTCGAGATGGGCTTCGTTTTGCGGATGAGCAGTCCGACGTCTTAAACCTCTTTGCCATCGCCGAGGAGAAGAAATGGACTTGGTTTGAAACCTATCAATTGGCCAAGTCAACAGCTGTTTCCCAGGTTATTTCAATCAAACGCATGCGGGAAAAAATTGCTCAAAAACCTGTTTCCTCTGACTTTAGTCCTAAGGAAGCAACCATTATCAAGGAAGCCAAAAGTAAAACTGCCCTGCAGTTCCTGGCAGAAATCAAGCAAACACGCAAGGGGACCATTACCCAAACAGAAAGAGAACTCTTGCAACAGATGGCTGGCTTGGGCTTGCTGGACGAAGTCATCAATATCATTCTCTTGTTGACTTTTAATAAGGTAGATTCGGCAAACATCAACGAGAAATATGCCATGAAGGTAGCCAATGACTACGCCTATCAAAAGATTCATTCTGCAGAAGAGGCAGTCTTGCGAATCCGTGAACGTGGGCAAAAGAGTCAGGCTCAAAAAAGCAGTAACCCTAGTCCTACCAAGTCCAATGTACCCAAGTGGAGCAATCCAGATTATAAGAATGAAACCAGCGAGGAAACTCGTCTGGAACTAGAACGTAAGAAACAAGAACTATTAGCTCGATTAGAAAAAGGAGGAGATTAGATGGAAAGTGTCGGAGACGTACTCAAACGTCAACCTAGCCGTTTTCATTATCAAGATTTGGTCCAGAAAATCATGAAGGACCCTGATGTTGCGGCCTTTATCCAGCAAGAATCCCTGACTCCAGAGGAATTAAATCGCAGTATCTCCAAGTTTAATCAGTACATCACCGAGCGCGACAAGTTTCTCCGTGGTGATACGGATTATATTGCCAAAGGCTACAAGCCTATTTTGGTTATGAATCATGGTTATGCGGACGTTTCTTACGAAGAAACTCCTGAACTAATCGCAGCGGAAAAAGAAGCGGCTATTAAGAACCGCCTCAAGTTAATCAATCTGCCAGCCAGTCTCAGGAAAGCTAGTTTGGCTCAAGTAGATTTGGATGATTTGGGGCGCTTACCAGTTTTTGAAAAGCTATTAGCCTTCGTGGAGCAATATCCAGCTATTCGAAAAGGTCTTTACCTATATGGAGATTTTGGTGTGGGCAAAAGTTTCATGGTGGCTGCCTTAGCCCATGATTTATCAGAAAAACGTGGTGTTTCATCCACTCTCCTCCACTATCCTAGCTTTGTCATTGATGTCAAAAATGCTATCGGTGATGGCAATGTTAAGACCTTGGTGGATGAGCTTAAGCTTTCTGAAGTCCTGATTTTAGATGATATTGGTGCCGAGCAATCAACACCTTGGGTGCGTGACGAAATCCTGCAGGTCATTCTCCAATATCGGATGCAGGAAAATTTACCGACTTTTTTCACCTCCAACTTCGACTTTGAAGAATTGGAGCATCATTTCGCTAAAGGGAAACATGGAAATGACGAAACCTGGGAAGCTAGACGGGTCATGGAACGCATCCGTTATTTGGCTGAGGAGACTCGTTTAGAAGGAGTGAACCGTCGATGACAGAAACGATTAAATTGATGAAAGCTCATACTTCAGTGCGCAGGTTTAAAGAGCAAGCCCTTCCTCAGGAAGACTTGACTGAAATCCTGACAGCGGCCCAAATGGCCTCGTCTTGGAAGAATTTCCAATCCTACTCTGTGATTGTGGTACGAAGTCAAGAAAAGAAAGATGCCTTGTATGAATTGGTACCTCAAGAAGCCATTCGCCAGTCTGCTGTTTTCCTTCTCTTTGTCGGAGACTTGAACCGAGCAGAAAAGGGAGTTCAGCTTCATACTGATTCATTCCAACCTCAAGGTGTAGAAGGTCTCTTGATTAGTTCAGTCGATGCGGCTCTTGCTGGTCAAAATGCCCTGCTGGCAGCTGAAAGCTTGGGCTATGGTGGTGTCATTATTGGCTTGGTTCGATACAAGTCAGAAGAAGTAGCAGAGCTTTTTAACCTGCCTGATTACACCTACCCTGTCTTTGGGATGGCACTAGGTTTACCAAATGAAGAACATGAAGTCAAACCTCGCTTGCCATTGACTCAAGTGGTATTTGAGGAAGAATATAAAGAACAGTCAACTGAGGCAATCCAAGCTTATGACCGTGTGCAGGCTGACTATGCTGGGGCGCGTGTGACCACAAGTTGGAGTCAGCGTCTAGCAGAACAGTTTGGTCAAGCAGAACCAAGCTCAACTAGAAAAAATCTTGAACAGAAGAAGTTATTGTAGAAAGTGAGAAATTATGGCCCTACCAACTATTGCCATTGTAGGACGTCCCAATGTTGGGAAATCAACCCTATTTAATCGGATCGCTGGTGAGCGAATCTCCATTGTAGAAGATGTCGAAGGAGTGACACGTGACCGTATCTATGCAACGGGTGAGTGGCTCAATCGTTCTTTTAGCATGATTGATACAGGAGGAATCGATGATGTCGATGCTCCTTTCATGGAACAAATCAAGCATCAGGCAGAAATTGCCATGGAAGAAGCAGATGTTATCGTCTTTGTCGTGTCTGGTAAGGAAGGAATTACTGATGCAGACGAATACGTAGCTCGTAAGCTTTATAAGACCCACAAACCAGTTATCCTCGCAGTTAACAAGGTGGACAACCCTGAGATGCGAAATGATATCTATGATTTTTATGCCCTCGGTTTGGGTGAACCATTGCCTATCTCATCTGTCCATGGTATCGGTACAGGGGATGTGCTAGATGCTATTGTAGAAAATCTTCCAAATGAATATGAAGAAGAAAACCCAGATGTCATTAAGTTTAGTTTGATTGGTCGTCCTAACGTCGGAAAATCAAGCTTGATCAATGCTATCTTGGGAGAAGACCGTGTTATTGCTAGTCCTGTTGCTGGAACAACACGTGATGCCATTGATACCCACTTTACAGATACAGATGGCCAAGAATTTACTATGATTGATACGGCTGGTATGCGTAAGTCTGGTAAGGTTTATGAAAATACTGAGAAATACTCTGTCATGCGTGCCATGCGAGCTATTGACCGCTCTGATGTGGTCTTGATGGTCATCAATGCGGAAGAAGGCATCCGTGAATACGATAAGCGTATCGCAGGTTTTGCCCATGAAGCTGGTAAAGGGATGATTATCGTGGTCAACAAGTGGGATACACTTGAAAAAGACAACCACACCATGAAAAACTGGGAAGAAGATATCCGTGAGCAGTTCCAATACTTGCCTTACGCCCCGATTATCTTTGTATCCGCTTTGACCAAGCAACGCCTCCACAAACTTCCTGAGATGATCAAGCAAATCAGTGAAAGTCAAAACACACGTATTCCATCAGCTGTCTTGAACGATGTCATCATGGATGCCATTGCCATCAACCCAACACCGACAGACAAAGGAAAACGTCTTAAGATTTTCTACGCGACCCAAGTGGCAACCAAACCACCAACCTTTGTTATCTTTGTCAACGAAGAAGAGCTTATGCACTTTTCTTACCTGCGTTTCTTGGAAAATCAAATCCGCAAGGCCTTTGTCTTTGAGGGAACTCCAATCCATCTCATCGCAAGAAAGCGTAAATAAAAAAGTAGAATCTGGAATGACATTTCCAGATTTTTTTGATATAATAAAATAATAGAAAACGCTATCAAAAAGGAGGTGTCGATGAAACATTTGTTTAAATTTATAATCTTATTTCCCTGGTTTTACTTTTTCAGCTGGATTGAAAAGGATAATAGAGAAAGTAAATTTTTCCCAATTTTTTACTATTTTTACTGGTTTTACATTCCCCTCTATGCTCTTTTTAGCCTTGCTTGGGCAGTTGTTTCAGTTCTGTTTTTCAATATCGTCTTGAGAAATTTGACAGATATCAAGTTATGGGGCATTTGGTTTCTTTTTATTCTGCTAGCTATTGGTCTGAATAGGTTAACTTATTTCTGTTTCAAAAAAATGCTTCGCTTGAGACGAGAACTAGGGAAGTCTAAAGGCGTGAATAAAGGAAGGTGTAGGAACTAAAAAATGACTGTATCTATGATTTGTTTATGGAGCTATAGATACAGTCGTTTTTATTTTAATCGTGAAACCTGAGAGAAGTGTTCGTCTTGTATAGTGGATTGAATATGGAATAATACAATACAACTTATAAAACATTGGTATAAAATGCTTTAGATCCCCTGATTGATTCGTTCACATTCTATTCCAATCTACTACAATAAAACGATAAGAATTATTATAAATTATAGGTTTGAAAAATCATTAATTTCTTTTTCGAGTATTTTAACTAATGACTCTTCTTTGGTTAGTCGTAATAAGGTTATTCCTTTATCAATCAAATCGGAGTTATGTTGTAGTATTCCCAAGCGTACTTGAGAAAATCCAAGAATATCGTATATTTTTAATTCTTCTGCTAATACCAAAAGTTGTAGGGTGATTGTTTCACATTCTTTGAATAAATGATGTTGAAAATATACAGTGGAGAGATTGGCTAAAAAAGATGATAAAAATACTTTTGTTTCTCGGAAGTATTTATATTTCTCGATGGTTTTCATAATTCTATCAATAAGAAGGGGAAGATTTTCAGAAGGAAAGAAAAAGAGAATGGTTCCAAGTAATTTCAAATCACTAATGTACCATGTATCCATAGGTTCAAGATAGTCCCAAATTTCTTCATACAAATCTTTCAAGACGTGGTTGTTTTTGAATCCTTTAGTTCGTAACTCTGTGACAATTTTTGTATGACGATAGATATTTTGAATAGGAACATCGTGATGTGTCTTAAGATATTTTTGACACTTCTCAGTGAGTTCAACCATTTTTCTAGTATCTTGAAAAGTAGACGGATTTTGGCTCTCTACAATAATATCTCGCCTTTCACTAGGATGGTATTCGTTGCATATATACTTGAATTCTGCTAAGCTCATATCAATTTGTTCAAGAAGAAATACCATGTTTTCAAAACTGGGAATAACTTTACCGTGTTCAATATTTGTTAGAGTTGTTCGATGTATGACTTGTCCACATACATCTTGTTGGGTCAATCCTTTTGACTTTCGAATTTCTTTAAAAATTTGTCCATAATCCCATCTCATATTGTTCCTCCTAGGTAAATGTGAATATTTTCTACATTTATAAAAAACGTAGAAAAAGGTGGTATTATTATATCAAAAAGGAGGGAAAAAGTCATGGGCTTTAAAAAATATTTGAAGAATTTACCGAAAAACTCTGGATTTATTATATCTTTGATTTGGAGTTGGATTCAACTTATCTGGTTTGAAACGTGGTTTTGGGGATAAAGAAATTAGAGTCCATACATAATTAAGTAAAGGAGGAATTTGTATGATATACCATCGTTTAGAATAAGTCTATATTTAAAATAGAAGTTATAAGGAATCTTCTTGAATAAAAAATGAAAGGAAACAGAAAAAATGAAAACTAAAAAATTATTGAAAATGGTTATTCCTGTTTTAATGATAAGTGCTGTTGGAACTACTTTCGTAGAAGCAAATCAGATAGGTGCTTTTAGTAATTTTGTTATTACTACCAGTTATAAGAGAACAGGTTATTTGACCAAAGAAAATGAAGGTGCGGAATATATCATGAACTTAAATCCTTGTAGAAATTTACATCCCATGACTGTTAAGCATCGTATAGTAAATTCTAATGGAGAAGCTCGTAGTGGAGAATCGTTAACAACCTGTGGTACTCGTTCAACTCATGGTAATTGGGCAACGGTTGGCTATGTTTATGCAGCAGATATGGCAAGACAAAATTGGTGGGATTTATCAGCTGCCATTTCAGGTAGTTGGTCACCAAATTAATTCGTAAAGTAGGTATAATTTATGAAGATTCCTCTCTTAACTTTGGCAAGGCATAAATTTGTTTATGTCTTGCTTACTTTGCTTTTTCTTGCTTTGGTTTATCGTGATGTTTTGATGACTTATTTCTTTTTTGATATTCATGCGCCCGATCTAGCTAAATTCGATGGACAAGCAATTAAAAATGACTTATTAAAATCAGCATTAGATTTTCGTATTCTCCAGTTCAATCTAGGTTTTTATCAATCATTTATTATTCCAATCATCATTGTTTTGCTAGGTTTTCAATATATTGAGCTGAAAAATAAAGTTTTACGATTGAGTATTGGAAGAGAAGTGAGTTATCAAGGGTTAAAAAGAAAGTTGACTTTTCAACTTGCAAGTATCCCTTGTGTGATATATTTAGTGACTGTGCTGATAATTGCAATTTTAACTTATTTCTTTGGGACTTTTTCTCCTCTTGAATGGAATTCTCTATTTTCTGATGGGAGTAGTTTACAAAGGCTCCTAGATGGAGAGATAACAAGCTATTTGTTCTTTACTTGTGTCCTACTAATCGGTATTTTCATCAATGCAGTCTATTTTTTTAAAATAGTTGATTATTTAGGGAATGTGACTCGTTCGGCAATTGCCTATTTGATGTTTCTTTGGCTTGGTTCTATGATGCTCTATAGTATCTTGCCATACTATATGGTTCCTATGACGAGTTTGATGCAAGCTAGCTATGGGGATGTAAGTTTGATGAGACTCTTTACTCCTTATATCCTTTATATTGTCCCCTATATGGTACTTAAAAAATATGAAGATAATGTTTAAGAACTTTAACAATATTTGGCTAAAGAGAAAGATCGTTTTACTACTTCGTATAGTTCTGATGATGATTTTGATTAACTATCTATTGTCAATAGCGGTTCAAAAGCAGGATGTTTTTCTCTTTTTCAAGAGGGAATTGATTTCAATCTTTTCCTATAATGACTATTCTGAAGCGAATTTAGAAATCCCCAAACTCTTGTTAAATCTTTCGCTTTTCATGGTAGGATGGCTCTCTGTCATTTTACTTGAAACTGATTTGGCAGACCATTACCATCACTTGATCCGCTATCAATCAACCTCCTTTTTCGATTATACAAGGAAACGATTGGTTGTCATCTCTAAATTTTTTATTCAAGATTTATTTGTCTGGTTCCTTGGTTTACTTCCTCTAGGAATTCATTTCAAAACAGTCGCACTTTTCTTTTTACTTGCTCAGTTAATGATCTTGTACTTACTACTGTCTTATCTGATAGCACTTATTAGTGCGGGCGCTGGTTTTTCCTTTTTTCTCTATTTTTTAGCATTTGTGGGACAAGAATGGATGATGGATCATATTGTAACAGTGTATTTAGTACTCTTAAGTTTATTAGTTATGTTGATTGTTAGTCGCTTGGAAGAGAAATTTAAGAAAGGATAAACGATGAGACTTGAAATTATAAATGGACAGAAAATTTATGGGAAAAGACCTATTTTAAATGAGTTGAATCTGGTCTTTCAATCAGGAAATATTTATGGTCTTAAAGGTGATAATGGATCTGGTAAGACAGTTCTTTTAAAGATACTTGCTGGTTATATTAAGCTTGATAAAGGAAAAGTTCTTCAAGATGGGGAAGTCTATGGGATAAAAAATCATTATATTCAGGATGCAGGGGTTTTAATTGAAAAAGTCGAGTTTTTATCTCATTTATCCCTTAGAGAAAATTTGGAATTGTTAAGGTGTTTTTCATCTAAAGTTACGGAAAAAAGAATTGCCGATTGGATCCAATATTATGATTTACAGGAATTTGAAGACGTTGAGTACCGTCATTTATCCTTAGGAACGAAACAAAAAATGGCCTTGATTCAAGCCTTTATTGCCGAACCATCTATACTCTTTCTCGATGAACCTATGAATGCTTTAGATGAGAAGAGTGTGAGGTTAACCAAACAGGTCATTTTATCTTACCTGAAAAAAGAAAATAGTCTGGTTATCCTGACGTCACACATATCGGAAGATATTTCAGATCTTTGTACAGATGTATTAGTTGTCGAAAACGGACATATACAATATATAAAGGATATACAATCCTAGGAGGTAGCTTATGGCACATCTAAAATCATTTATTACACGCTATTCTAAGGTCTATATTGGTTTAGTTCTGTTGATCTGGATTGCTTTCTTCTTTCTTCCTTGGGGCAGTCCGATTCTGGGGGGGAAGATTGACCTCTTCAGCATACAGAAAGTCTTGCTAGTTTTTGGAATTCTGTCGATTTTGATGGCCTTGCTGTCCAAGAAAGTCAGTCTCTTTGTTTTTGGATTGATCTGCTGTTTTTCTCTTTGGATAAATCTATTTATCCTATTTGCGATTTTGCCGATTTTTGTTGGCAATTAAAGCATCATAAAAGTCAGAGAGGTTAGCTTGGAAACTAGCCTCTTTTTCCTTTTCAAAATGGGGATTCTTCCTTGAAAATAATCAGTAATTGTGCTAAAATTAAAAGAACATTCTAAAATATTCGGAATTTAAAGTAAGGAAAAACATGGCTAATATTTTAAAAACAATTATCGAAAATGATAAAGGAGAAATCCGTCGTCTGGAAAAGATGGCTGACAAGGTTTTCAAATACGAAGACCAAATGGCTGCTTTGACAGATGACCAACTAAAAGCAAAAACAGTTGAATTTAAAGAACGTTATCAAAATGGAGAATCGCTGGATTCATTGCTTTATGAAGCATTTGCGGTTGTCCGTGAGGGTGCCAAACGTGTCCTAGGTCTCTTCCCATATAAGGTTCAGGTCATGGGGGGAATCGTTCTTCACCATGGTGACGTGCCAGAAATGCGTACAGGGGAAGGGAAAACCTTGACTGCGACTATGCCCGTATACCTCAATGCCCTTTCAGGTAAAGGGGTTCACGTAGTTACGGTCAATGAATACTTGTCAGAACGTGATGCGACTGAGATGGGTGAATTGTACTCATGGCTTGGTTTGTCAGTAGGGATTAACTTGGCTGCCAAATCTCCAATGGAGAAAAAAGAAGCCTATGAGTGTGATATTACTTACTCAACCAACTCAGAAATCGGATTTGACTACCTTCGTGACAACATGGTCGTTCGCGCTGAAAACATGGTACAACGTCCGCTCAACTATGCCTTGGTCGATGAGGTTGACTCTATCTTGATTGACGAGGCTCGTACACCATTGATTGTATCAGGTGCTAACGCAGTTGAAACTAGTCAGCTCTACCATATGGCAGACCACTATGTAAAATCTTTGGACAAAGACGACTACATCATCGATGTGCAGTCTAAGACTATTGGTTTGTCTGATTCAGGGATTGACAAGGCTGAAAGCTACTTCAAGCTTGAAAACCTCTATGACATCGAAAACGTAGCTCTGACTCACTTTATCGATAATGCCCTTCGTGCTAACTACATCATGCTTCTCGATATTGACTATGTGGTGAGCGAAGAGCAAGAAATCTTGATTGTCGACCAATTTACAGGTCGTACCATGGAAGGTCGTCGTTATTCTGATGGATTGCACCAAGCTATTGAAGCTAAAGAAGGTGTGCCAATCCAGGATGAAACCAAGACATCTGCCTCTATCACTTACCAAAACCTTTTCCGTATGTACAAGAAATTGTCAGGTATGACGGGTACAGGTAAGACTGAGGAAGAAGAATTCCGTGAAATCTACAACATTCGTGTGATTCCAATCCCAACAAACCGCCCTGTTCAACGTATTGACCACTCAGACCTTCTTTATGCAAGTATCGAGGCTAAGTTTAAGGCGGTTGTCGAAGACGTTAAGGCTCGTTACCAAAAAGGTCAGCCTGTCTTGGTTGGTACAGTAGCGGTTGAAACTAGTGACTACATTTCTAAGAAATTAGTCGCAGCTGGCGTTCCTCACGAAGTCTTGAATGCCAAAAACCACTATAGAGAAGCCCAAATCATCATGAATGCTGGTCAACGTGGTGCTGTTACTATCGCAACCAACATGGCCGGTCGTGGTACCGACATCAAGCTTGGTGAAGGGGTTCGCGAATTAGGTGGACTTTGTGTGATTGGTACAGAACGTCATGAAAGTCGTCGTATCGATAACCAGCTTCGTGGACGTTCAGGTCGTCAAGGAGACCCAGGTGAGTCACAATTCTACCTCTCTCTTGAAGATGACTTGATGAAACGTTTTGGTTCTGAACGCTTGAAGGGAATCTTTGAACGTCTCAACATGTCTGAAGAGGCGATTGAGTCTCGTATGTTGACGCGTCAGGTTGAAGCAGCGCAAAAACGTGTCGAAGGAAATAACTACGATACCCGTAAACAAGTCCTTCAATACGATGATGTCATGCGTGAACAACGTGAGATTATCTATGCTCAACGTTACGACGTTATCACTGCAGATCGTGACTTGGCACCTGAAATTCAGTCTATGATCAAACGCACGATTGAACGTGTCGTTGATGGTCATGCGCGTGCCAAACAAGATGAAAAACTAGAAGCGATTTTGAACTTTGCTAAGTACAACTTGCTTCCAGAAGATTCTATTACGATGGAAGACTTGTCTGGCTTGTCTGATAAGGCTATTAAGGAAGAACTCTTCCAACGTGCCTTGCAAGTTTACGATAGTCAGGTTTCAAAACTACGTGATGAAGAAGCAGTGAAAGAATTCCAAAAAGTTTTGATTCTACGAGTGGTGGATAACAAGTGGACAGATCATATCGATGCCCTTGATCAATTGCGTAACGCGGTTGGACTTCGTGGCTATGCTCAGAACAACCCTGTTGTTGAGTATCAGGCAGAAGGTTTCCGTATGTTTAATGACATGATTGGTTCGATTGAGTTTGATGTGACACGCTTGATGATGAAAGCACAAATTCATGAACAAGAAAGACCACAGGCAGAACGCCATATCAGTACAACAGCGACTCGTAATATTGCTGCCCACCAAGCAAGTATGCCTGAAGATTTGGATTTGAGCCAGATTGGACGGAATGAACTTTGCCCATGTGGTTCTGGTAAGAAGTTTAAAAACTGTCACGGTAAAAGACAATAAAATGAGATAGTTTAGAGGCGGATACCTTGTGAAAAGTAAATTTTTACTTGGTATCCGTTTGCTTTATAAGGAGATGAGTTATGGTATTTACAGCAAAAAGTCCTAAAATCAATATTGAAGAAGTTCGTGCCTTGTCAAAATTAGAAGGTCGGGCTTTGGAGAGAAAATCACAGCGTGATCAAGAGCTAGAAGCCATTATACGTGGAGAAGACCAGCGAATTCTCTTGGTAATCGGGCCATGCTCATCTGACAATGAAGAAGCTGTCCTTGAATACGCTAAGCGTTTGGCAGTCCTACAAGAAGAAGTAGCAGATCGTATCTTTATGGTTATGCGTGTTTACACTGCCAAACCTCGTACCAACGGAGATGGCTATAAAGGCTTGATTCACCAGCCTAACGCGACAGAAGCGCCTAGTCTTATCAATGGAATCAAAGCTGTTCGCCATCTTCATTATCGTGTCATCACGGAAACTGGTATGACGACAGCTGATGAAATGCTTTATCCTGAAAATCTTCCTCTTGTGGATGATTTGATTTCTTATATGGCGGTTGGTGCTCGTTCAGTTGAAGACCAGCAACACCGCTTTGTGGCCAGTGGGGCAGGATTTTCTACTGGTTTTAAAAATCCAACCTCTGGAAATCTCAATGTTATGTTTAATGGGATTTATGCTGCTCAAAACAAACAAAGCTTCCTTTTTCTAGGGAAAGAAGTGGAAACAACTGGGAACCCGCTTTCGCACGCCATTCTTCGTGGAGCGATCAATGAGTATGGAAAAAATATTCCCAACTACTATTATGACAATTTAATTGACACCATTGCCCAGTATGAGAAAATGGGCTTGGAAAATCCTTTTATCATCATTGATACCAATCATGACAACTCTGGTAAGCAATACATGGATCAGATTCGAATTGTCCGCCAGACCTTGATTAACCGTGCTTGGAATGAAAAAATCAAGCAGTTCGTTCGTGGTTTTATGATTGAGTCTTATCTGGAAGATGGTCGACAAAATGAGCCAGAAGTATTTGGTAAGTCTATCACAGACCCTTGCCTGGGTTGGGATAACACAGAAGCTCTTGTCAGAGAAATTTACAAAACGTTAGGAGAATAAGATGGCATTTAGTGAAAAAGGTCAAGAAATCGATATGGAAGTCATCAAGGCTGAAACCCAATTGTCTGCGGAAGCCTTGAGACTCAAGGAAAGCCGTGATAGAGAATTGGCAGACATTATTTCAGGGGAAGATGACCGTATCCTCTTGGTGATTGGTCCTTGCTCTTCTGATAATGAAGAGGCGGTCTTGGAATATGCTCGCCGTTTATCCACCTTGCAAAAGAAGGTAGCGGACAAGATTTTCATGGTTATGCGCGTGTATACTGCTAAGCCTCGTACCAATGGAGACGGCTATAAGGGCTTGGTGCACCAGCCAGATACTTCTAAGGCTCCAAGCCTGATTAACGGTTTGCAGGCTGTGCGCCAGTTGCACTACCGCGTGATTACAGAGACTGGTTTGACGACGGCAGATGAGATGCTTTATCCGTCAAATCTAATCTTGGTGGATGACTTGGTCAGCTATCATGCCGTTGGCGCTCGTTCTGTGGAAGACCAAGAGCACCGCTTTGTGGCTTCTGGGATTGATGCACCAGTAGGGATGAAAAATCCAACCTCTGGAAATTTGGGTGTTATGTTTAACGCCATCTATGCTGCTCAAAACAAGCAAACCTTCCTTTATCATGGGCAGGAAGTTGAGACTTCAGGTAATCCTTTATCCCATGTCATCCTCCGTGGAGCAGTTAACGAGTATGGCAATTATATGCCGAATTACTACTATGAAAACCTACTTCAAGCCATTGAACGCTATGAAACCATGGGACTTGAAAATCCCTTTATCCTCATTGATACCAACCATGATAACTCCGGCAAGCAGTATATGGAGCAGATTCGAATTGTTCGTCAGACCTTGCAGAATCGTGATTGGAATGAGAAAATCAAAAAGACGGTTCGAGGCTTTATGATTGAATCCTACCTAGCAGATGGTCGTCAAAACCAACCAGAGGTCTTTGGTTGCTCTATTACTGACCCTTGCCTAGGTTGGGAAAATACAGAGGCTTTGATAGAAGAGATTTATGCTACCTTGACAAAATAAGTGAAAAGGATGGAGTTGGGGAATCTCAACTCCTTTTGATGAAAATGATAGTTGGACATGGAATTGACATCGAAGAATTGGCTTCGATAGAAAGCGCAGTTACACGACATGAAGGCTTTGCTAAGCGCGTGCTGACCGCTAAGGAAATGGAACGATTTAACAGTCTTAAAGGGCGCAGACAAATCGAATATTTGGCTGGTCGCTGGTCGGCTAAGGAGGCCTTTTCCAAGGCTATGGGAACGGGTATTGGAAAACTCGGTTTTCAGGATTTGGAAGTCTTAAGCAATGAACGCGGGGCGCCTTATTTTAGTCAGGCACCATTTTCAGGGAAGATTTGGCTGTCTATCAGCCACACCGATCAGTTTGTGACAGCCAGTGTCATTTTGGAGGAAAATCATGAAAGCTAGTCCGCATAGACCAACCAAGGCTTTGATTCATCTGGGAGCTATTCGACAAAATATTCAGCAAATGGGGGCTCATATCCCTCAAGGAACGCTCAAGTGGGCTGTGGTCAAGGCCAATGCCTATGGTCATGGAGCTGTTGCCGTTGCCAAGGCGATTCAAGATGATGTAGATGGATTTTGCGTTTCCAATATCGATGAAGCCATTGAACTTAGACAAGCTGGAATCAGGAAGAAAATCCTCATTTTAGGAGTTTCTGAAATCGAAGCTGTTTCTCTTGCTAAAGAATACGATATCACCTTGACTGTGGCTGGACTGGAGTGGATTCAAGCACTCTTAGATAAGGAAGCGGACCTAACTGGATTGACAGTCCACCTTAAGATTGACTCAGGAATGGGACGGATTGGTTTTAGAGAGGGTCGTGAGGCTGAGCAGGCTCAAGACTTGCTCCAACAACATGGTGCTCGTGTTGAAGGGATTTTTACCCACTTTGCGACTGCTGATGAGGAATCAGATGACTATTTTAATGAGCAGTTGGAACGGTTTAAATCTATTTTGGCTAGTATGAAAGGTCTTCCAGAGCTGATCCATGCCAGCAATTCGGCAACGACTCTTTGGCATGCAGAGACTATTTTCAATGCAGTCCGTATGGGAGATGCCATGTATGGTCTTAACCCTAGCGGAGAGGTTTTGGACTTACCCTATGACTTGATTCCGGCCTTGACCTTGGAGTCTGCTCTGGTCCATGTCAAGACAGTTCCAGCTGGAGCTTGCATGGGCTATGGAGCGACCTATCAGGCGGATAGCGAGCAAGCCATCGCGACCGTGCCAATTGGCTATGCGGATGGTTGGACACGAGACATGCAGGATTTCTCTGTCTTGGTAGATGGCCAAGCTTGCCCAATAGTCGGGCGGGTTTCTATGGACCAAATTACCATTCGTCTACCTAAGCTTTATCCCTTAGGAACAAAGGTAACCTTAATTGGTTCTAACGGGGACAAGGAAATTACAGCTACTCAGGTAGCGACCTACCGTGGGACTATTAACTATGAGGTGGTTTGTCTTCTCAGCGACCGTATTCCGAGAGAGTATGATTAGAAAAGAAAGGAGTGGAGCATGAATCTACATCAACCCTTGCATGTCTTACCTGGTGTGGGACCAAAGTCAGCAGAAAAATACGCCAAACTAGGAATGGAAAACTTGCAAGACCTCTTGCTCTACTTTCCTTTCCGTTATGAAGACTTTAAGACCAAGCAAGTGCTGGAGCTGGAAGACGGGGAGAAGGCAGTCCTATCTGGTCAAGTCGTGACTCCTGCCAGTGTTCAGTATTATGGTTTCAAGCGCAATCGTCTGCGCTTTAGCCTCAAGCAGGGAGAAGTTGTTTTTGCGGTGAATTTCTTTAACCAGCCTTATCTAGCTGATAAGATAGAGTTGGGAGCAACTCTTGCTGTCTTTGGAAAATGGGACCGCGCCAAGGCTAGTCTGACTGGGATGAAGGTCCTAGCTCAGGTGGAAGATGACCTCCAACCTGTTTATCGCTTGGCTCAGGGAATCAGTCAAGCCAGTCTGATCAAGGTTATTAAGACAGCCTTTGATCAGGGACTGGACCTCTTGATTGAGGAAAATCTGCCCCAGTCCTTTCTGGACAAATACAAACTCATGTCCCGTTGTCAGGCAGTCCGAGCTATGCATTTTCCTAAGGATTTGGCAGAATACAAGCAGGCTCTTCGCCGTATCAAGTTTGAGGAACTCTTTTATTTCCAAATGCAGTTGCAGACGCTCAAGTCTGAAAATAGAGTTCAGGGAAGCGGTCTGGTTCTGAATTGGTCTCAGAAAAAAGTGACAGCAGTCAAGGAAAGCCTTCCTTTTGCCTTGACCCCAGCTCAAGAAAAAAGTTTGCAGGAAATTTTGATCGACATGAAGTCCGACCACCACATGAATCGTCTCCTACAAGGAGATGTGGGGAGCGGAAAAACGGTAGTCGCTGGCTTGGCTATGTTTGCGGCAGTGACGGCTGGCTACCAATCAGCCCTAATGGTACCAACAGAAATCCTTGCAGAGCAACACTTTGAGAGTTT
Source organism: Streptococcus sp. 53 (assembly GCF_013276565.1). Taxonomy (GTDB): domain Bacteria; phylum Bacillota; class Bacilli; order Lactobacillales; family Streptococcaceae; genus Streptococcus. Next base: position 13,759 of record NZ_VMLG01000010.1, on the reverse strand, counting down.
ACGGAACCTCTTTCCAGACTTGAAACTAGCTCTTTTGACAGGTTCCTTGAAAGCTGCAGAAAAAAGAGAAATCTTGGAGACCATTGCCAAGGGTGAGGCTGATTTGATTATCGGAACCCACGCTCTGATTCAGGATGGAGTAGATTATGCTCGTCTTGGCTTGATCATTATCGATGAGCAGCACCGCTTTGGTGTAGGGCAAAGGCGCATTCTGAGAGAAAAAGGGGACAATCCTGACGTTCTCATGATGACGGCGACTCCCATTCCACGAACCTTGGCTATCACAGCATTTGGAGATATGGATGTTTCCATTATTGACCAGATGCCAGCAGGACGGAAACCTATTGTGACACGCTGGATCAAGCATGAGCAACTACCTCAGGTCTTGACTTGGTTAGAGGGGGAAATCCAAAAAGGTTCCCAAGCCTACGTCATCTCTCCCTTGATTGAAGAATCTGAAGCTCTGGATTTGAAAAATGCTATTGCCTTATCAGAAGAGTTGACAGCTCATTTTGCAGGCAAGGCAGAGGTGGCTCTTCTACATGGTAAGATGAAGAGTGATGAAAAAGACCAGATTATGCAGGAGTTCAAAGAGCAAAAAACGGATATTCTGGTTTCGACAACGGTTATCGAGGTTGGGGTTAATGTTCCCAATGCGACTGTCATGATTATCATGGATGCCGATCGCTTCGGTCTCAGCCAGCTTCACCAGCTTAGAGGTCGTGTGGGTCGGGGAGATAAGCAGTCTTATGCAGTTCTCGTTGCCAATCCCAAGACGGATTCTGGGAAAGACCGCATGCGCATCATGACAGAAACCACTAATGGATTTGTCCTTGCGGAGGAAGATTTGAAAATGCGTGGTTCTGGTGAGATTTTTGGAACCAGACAGTCAGGACTTCCAGAATTTCAAGTGGCTGATATTATCGAAGATTTTCCGATTTTAGAAGAAGCCAGAAAAGTTGCTAGTTACATTAGTTCTATTGAAGGCTGGCAAAAGGATCCAGAATGGCGCATGATTGCACTTCATTTGGAGAAGAAAGAACATTTAGATTAAGCTTTCTCTAAGGAAATCTTAAGCTAGCTTTCAGGTTTGCCCCTTATAATAGAGTCATCAAAAAGAAACGAGGACTCTCAGATGACAGTAACGATTAAAGTAAATTACCAAACCACTTTCCAAAAGAAGGAAGCAACAAACTAGTATAAACAGAAGAGAGAGCGAAATGCTCTTTTTTCGTTACACAGAAGCTTGGCAAGAGGAGCCAGAGTGGCGCATGATAGCTTTTCATTTGGAGAAGAAAGAACATTTAGCTTAAGCTTTCTCTAAGGAAAACTTAAGCTAGCTTTCAGGTTTGACCCTTATACTAGAGTCATCAAAAAGAAACGAGGACTCTCACATGACAGTAACGATTAAAGTAAATTACCAAACTACTTTCCAAAAGAAGGAAGCAAAAAACTAGTATAAACAGAAGAGAGAGCGAAATGCTCTTTTTTCGTTTCTAAAACTACTTTCAGCCCATCATCCTAAAAGTAAAGAATCTAAATTCACTTTCTATTTACCCTTCTTTCTTGCATTGCTTCCCTAGATATGCTACAGTTGTGGTAACGATTACAAAACAAAAGGAGTATGCTATGAAAAATCCAGCTTTATTAGAAGAAATCAAGACCTATTTAGGAAGGGACGAGGTTCCAGAAGACTTTGATGCTTTCTGGGATGAGGAAGTGAAAAAAGTTTCCACGCTTCCAACCTATCAGTTGGAGGAAAGAGATTTCCACATTCCTCAAGTCAAGTGCTATGAATTAACCTTTGAAGGAACCAATGGAGGCAAGGTCTATGCACGCGTCGTTCTTCCAAAGAGTGAGGAGAAGGTTCCGCTAATCTTCCATTTCCATGGTTATATGGGACGTGGCTGGGACTGGGCCGACATGCTAGCCTTCACCGTGGCTGGTTACGGTGTTGTCTCCATGGATGTGCGGGGCCAGTCAGGTTACTCGCAAGACGGCTTGTGTTCTCCTCTAGGAAATACGGTTAAGGGGCATATCATCCGTGGTGCTGTGGAGAGTCGGGATCACCTCTTTTATAAGGATGTTTATCTGGATATTTACCAGTTGGTTGAAATTATTGCTAGTCTGCCTCAGGTAGATGAGAAGCGACTTTCCAGCTATGGTGCCTCGCAAGGAGGGGCTTTGGCCTTGGTTGCAGCAGCGCTCAATCCTCGAATTCAGAAAACAGTTGCCATCTATCCCTTCTTGTCAGACTTCAGACGAGTGCTTGAGATTGGTAATACTAGCGAAGCTTACGACGAACTTTTCCGTTATTTCAAGTTTCACGACCCCTTCCATGAAACAGAGGAGGAAATCATGGCGACCCTGGCCTATATCGATGTGAAAAATCTTGCCCATCGTATCAAGGGTGAGGTTAAGATGATTACGGGCTTGGACGATGATGTTTGCTATCCTATTACCCAGTTTGCGATTTACAACCGTCTGACCTGCGATAAAGCCTATCGCATCATGCCTGAGTATGCCCACGAAGCCATGAATGTATTTGTCAATGACCAAGTCTACAACTGGCTTTGTGGTAGTGAAATTCCTTTTAAGTATGTGAAGTGATGAATGAGAGAGCCTAGTAGCTCTCTTTTTGTATAGAGTCTAGTCAGCAAATATTCTAGTTCATATATACTTTGAAATTCATACTCTTAGAAAATCTCTTCAAACCACGTCAGCTTCGCCTTGTCGTATATATATGTTACTGACTTCGTCAGTTCTATCTGCCACCTCAAAACGGTGTTTTGAGCTGACTTTGTCAGTCTTATCTACAACCTCAAAACAGTGTTTTGAGCGGCCTGCGGCTAGCTTGGTCTTTGATCTTCATTGAGTATAAAAAACAGATGAGTCTCTGTTTTCTTTTTATGAACTATAAATGTTCAGCTGAAACTACTTTCAAGGAGATTATTATATAAAAGAGTTTCTTGAAACTAAAATCTATTATACCACACTGCATTGAAAGCGTTTTAAAAATGAGGTATAATAAATTTGCTAACACTTATAAAAAGTGATAGAATCTTATCTTTATGTATATTTAAAGATAGATTGCTGTAAAAATAGTAGTAGCTATGCGAAATGACAGATAGAGAGAAGGGATTGAAGCTTAGAAAAGGGGAATAATATGATATTTAAGGCATTCAAGACAAAAAAGCAGAGAAAAAGACAAGTTGAACTACTTTTGACAGTTTTTTTCGATAGTTTTCTGATTGATTTATTTCTTCACTTATTTGAGATTGTCCCCTTTAAGTTGGATAAGATTCTGATTGTAAGCTTGATTATATTTCCCATTATTTCTATAAGTATTTATGCCTACGAAAAGCTATTTGAAAAAGTGTTCGATAAGGATTGAGCAGAAAGTATGATGTAAATAGCATAAGCTGATGTCCAATAATTTGCTTATAAAGAGATATTTTAGTTTAATTGCAGCGGTGTCCTGGTAGATAAACTAGATTGGCAGGAGTCTGATTGGAGAAAGGAGAGGGGAAAATTGACACCGATTTGAGATAGTTTGTTTAGTTCATTTTTGTCATTTAAATGAACTGTAGTAAAAGAAAGTTAAGAAAAGACAAACTAAGTGTATTTTCTGGAGTAAATGTCTTATTTCAGAAATCGGGATATAGATATAGAGAGGATCAGTATGAATCGGAGTGTTCAAGAACGTAAGTGTCGTTATAGCATTAGGAAACTATCGGTAGGAGCAGTGGTATTTGGAACGTCTCCTGTTTTAGCTCAAGAAGGGGCAAGTGAGCAACCTCTGGCAAATGAAACTCAACTTTCGGGGGGGGGGGGGGAGCTCAACCCTAACTGATACAGAAAAGAGCCAGCCTTCTGAGGAAGGAGAAAATATAACTCTTCCTGCAGAGCATGTAGAGTCTGTTTCAGAGACTGAACTTTCTGGCAATGAGCAAGAACATGAAGACAAGCAAGAAGAAAAAATTCCAAGAGATTACTATGCACGAGATTTAGAAAATGTCGAAACAGTGATAGAAAAAGATGACTTAGAGACGAATGATTCAAACGAAAAAAGAGTAGACTTGTCTGATGAATTAGAGAAAGTAAAGGGACTCCAAAATGCAACTGTTCATGTGGAGTTCAAACCGGCTGCTGATGGTCCTAGTTTTTACAATCTCTTTTCTGCTTCCAGTACAACTAAAATAAATGAATACTTTACAATGGCAATCAATAATGGGACAGCTTTGATAGAGGGACGTGGAGCTGATGGTAGTCAATTTTATGGAAGTTATACAGATGCGCCTTTGAAGATTAGACCAGGCAAGTATAATTCGGTTACTTTTACTGTTGAAAGACCAAGAAAGGATAGTCCAAATGGTCAGGTTCGTCTTTATGTGAATGGTGTATTATCTCGTACGAATAAAAAGTCAGGAAAATTCCTGGCAGACATGCCAGATGTGGATAAACTCCAGTTAGGTGCAACTAATAGAGCAGGAGAATTGAAGTGGGGCTCAAATCTTTCTATTCGTAATCTGACTGTATACAATCGTGCTCTAACTCCAGAGAAAGTCAAAAAACGTAGCCAGTTATTTGATGTAACAGATATTGAACCGTCACTTCCTGAAGGGGCAGTCTTGACAGAAAAGCAAGAGTTGTTTATGAGTGGTGTCAATGATAAGCCAAATAGTGAAGGAATTAAGAGTTATCGGATTCCAGCTTTGCTACGTACGGATAAAGGAACATTACTAGCAGGAGCAGATCAGCGTCGTCTCCACCATTCTGATTGGGGAGATATTGCTATGGTCGTTAGGAGAAGTGAGGATGGGGGAACTACTTGGCAGCCAACCTTAACCTTGACCAATCTGCGAGACAATCCAGAAGCAAAAGATCCACAGGCACCATCTCCACTTAATATCGATATGGTCTTGGTTCAAGATCCTACCACAAAGAGAATTTTTTCAATCTATGATATGTTCCCAGAAGGGCGGGCGGTATTTGGAATGCCAAACAAACCTCAAAAAGCTTATCAACAAGTTGGAGATAAGCACTATCAATTACTATATAAACAAGGGGAAAATCAAGCATATACTGTTCGAGAAAACGGAGAAGTATATGATGCAAATAATCAAAAAACAGATTATCGCGTTGTAGTGGATCCAAAAGAAGAAGCCTACAGAGATAAGGGCGACCTCTATAAAGGAGAAGAGCTTCTTGGGAATATTTACTTTGCTCAGTCTGCTAAAAATCCATTTCGTGTAGCCTACACTAGTTATTTATGGCTTTCCTATAGTGATGATGATGGGAAAACTTGGTCGCAACCAAGAGATATTACACCATCAATTCGCCAAGATTGGATGAAATTTTTAGGAACAGGTCCAGGTACAGGAATTGTGCTTAGAACAGGAGAGCACAAGGGTCGTATCTTAGTTCCTACTTATACCACCAATGCTATCTCCCATCTAAGCGGATCCCAGTCTTCTCGTTTGATTTATTCAGATGACCATGGAGAAACATGGCAGGCTGGAGCTGCTGTTAATGATGATAGGACGGTAGGCAGAAGGAAAATTCATTCCTCAACTATGAATAATAGTCCTGCCCAAAATACTGAGTCAGTTGCTGTACAGTTAAATAATGGTGATGTGAAACTCTTTATGAGAGGATTAACGGGTGATTTACAGGTTGCCACAAGTAAAGATGGTGGGCAAACTTGGGACAAGGAAATCAAGAGATACAATCAGGTTAAAGATGTTTATGTCCAAATGGCTGCTATTCACACCATGCACGAAGGAAAAGAATACATCATTTTAACCAATTCAGGGGGACCTAAACGGACGAATGGAATGGCTCATTTGGCTCGTGTAGAGGACAACGGAGACTTGACTTGGTTACATCATAGACCAATTCAAAAAGGAGAGTTTGCCTATAATTCGCTCCAAGAATTAGGAAATGGGGAGTATGGTATCTTGTATGAACATACTGAAAAAGGACAGAATGCCTATACCCTATCATTTAGAAAATTTAACTGGGAATTTTTAACAAAAGATCCGGTATATCCAACGAGTGTAACTATCAGGGACGTTCGTAAATTGGAAACAGAAGAAGAGGATGCAGAACAAGGTATCTTAGCTATGCAATTTGATTCTGAGGTACTAGTAAATTCTATTCCGACTTTGACTTTAGCGAATGGACACAAAGCTACCTTCTTGACCCAAGCAGATCAAAAAACTCTACTTTTCACCTTTAATAAAGAAGATGCAGGTCAAGAAATTACAGGTCTACTGGCCGGTAGAATTGACAGTATGCATGATTTACCAGTTACACTAGCTGGCAGTAGAATTCCTGAAGATGCGAAAGAAAATCCTGTCGAGACCATGAATACAGTAAGAGAAAATGTATCTGAGGAGATGACAGAAAGGAAGTCAGAGAAGGATAAATTATCTTTGGGGTCTTCAGATAGAATGGTAGCAAACTCTCCTCTTACTTCTTTTGCTCCTCGTTACCTCCAATCTTATGTAGGAGATGTTATTAAAACTGAGACTAAAGTTCCAATAACGACTGGTTGGAAGCAAGAAAATGGTGCGTGGTATTTTTATACATCTGCTGGTGAAGTGGTGAAAGGCTGGCATCAGGAAGCGGATAAATGGTACTACTTGAGTTCTACTGGTGCGATGGCAACTGGTTGGGTCAGAGATGGTAACCAATGGTATTATTTGAGTGAGAGTGGAGCAATGTCTACTGGCTGGGTTGAATCCAGTGGTGTGTGGTACTATCTCAATGCTAACGGCTCAATGGCAACTGGTTGGGTCAGAGATGGTAACCAATGGTATTATTTGAGTGAGAGCGGAGCAATGTCTACTGGCTGGGTTGAATCCAGTGGTGTGTGGTACTATCTCAATGCTAACGGTTCAATGGCAACTGGTTGGATAAAAGATGGAGACCATTGGTACTATCAGGAATCATCTGGTGCAATGAAGGTAAATCAATGGTTCCAAGTTGGAGACAAATGGTACTATGTCAATGAAAGCGGAAGATTAGCGGTTAATACTATAGTAGATGGTTATAAAGTTAACTCCAATGGGGAGTGGGTCAACTACTAGAACCTTGGATGTTGATGAATAACTGAGACATGTTTTGTCCGTCATAGAGATAAAAAGTTTATTTAGATAGTTTTCGTAGAAATTTCTACTTTAAGAAAAAGTCAATTTAGATGAGCTCTTATTGCCGGGTAAATGCCTTGCTAGTCGTAAATAAACTGTATATTTCCGACTTACTTAGGACTGGATACCACTAGTCGCAACTTAACAGTTCGCTTTAAGTGTTAAAATGCATATAGCTAGTTATTGGTTATATGCGTTTTTGTTCTTGATTATTTTATTTCTGTCTTGGAATATAGGTAAAATTATAGTAAAATAAAATTCTGTAAATCATGTTGGTAGATATACAGGAAGAAGAGTGTATTGTTGACAATACAGCACATAGAATCCAACATGTCCTTATACTCAAAAAATCAAAGAGCAAATTAGGAAGCTAGCCGTAGCCTGCTCAAAACACCGTTTTGAGGTTGTAGATGAAACTGATGAAGTCAGTAACATATACACGGCAAGGTTGATATGGTTTGAAGAGTATGAAACAATCATAACTTATTTGAAGATTTTAAAAGATTGTAAGCTATTATATCTGGATAAATAAGTATTAGAAACTAAAGTGAGGAAAAAGATGTTTTTATATTTAAAAGGTTTAGGAAAATTTCGTATCGCTAACACCAGACGGCTATAGAGTGAACGAGTACGGGGAATGGATCAACTGATTTTGCTTTACGACCTATTGACGAGCAAGCTAGTAGTATAAAAAAACATTAGAATTAATAGTCTAGGAAGTGGTAAGGATTTTCTAAAATGGTTGATTTTGTAATCTTTTTTGTAAAATATAGTCTTTAATAAATAATATGAGTAAAATTCATCTCTTTGAAAGTGATTAGGGGTAATAGTTTTGAAGTTTCTCGCTTCTTTTGTCTTTCTTTTACGAATAAATAGATAGAAGCATTGAATCTAGCAAACCTAGATTAAAAATGTGCTATAATGAAAGGAGAAAGAATATGACATTACGTCATCCGGGAATCAGCCCGACTAATGACTTGGTTGCTAAGAAAATTTTCAGCAACCCAGAAATCACTTGTCAATTTATTCGCGATATGCTGGACTTGCCAGCCAAAAATGTAACCATTTTAGAGGGAAGCAATATTCACGTTTTGCCTTCCCTACCCTACTCGGCACAGGATTTCTATACCAGTATAGACGTCTTGGCGGAGTTGGATAATGGCACTCAAGTTATTATCGAAATACAAGTTCATCATCAGAATTTTTTCATCAATCGCCTGTGGGCTTACCTGTGCAGTCAGGTCAATCAAAACCTAGAAAAAATTCGCCAACGAGAAGGCGATACACACCAGAGTTATAAACACATCGCACCAGTATACGCCATTGCCATTGTGGACAGTAATTATTTTCAAGATGACTTAGCTTTTCATATCTTTAGCATGCGCGAGGATACGACAGGTGAGGTCTTAACCATCACAAATAATGGTCAAGCAAACCATCTAGTCAAGATGGCGTTCTTGGAATTAAGAAAGTATAGAGAAACCAGCAAAGATAGCATTCGCAAACCGTGGTTGGAGTTTTTTGGGAACAAACCCTTTACCCAGCGCCCCGAGCGAGCCATCAGTCAGGCAGACCAACTGCTGGACTACAAGAGCTGGTCCGAGGAGGATAGGGAAATGTTTAGTCAACTACGTATGCGAGAAGAACAAGCCTTGTTAGCACAGGACTATGCCTTGGAACAAGCTGAAGAAAAAGGGTTGGAGAGAGGTCGGGCAGAAGGACTTGAACGTGGAAAACTTTTTGCCTTTCTGGATATGGTTCGCCAAGGACTTCTGACTTCCGAGGTTGCCAGTCAGCAGTTGGGTATGTCAGTATCTGAGTTTGAGGCGTTGTTGTAAGATCAGCAATAATAGACAAGAAAACCATCTGGTTAAGATGGCATTCTTGGAATTAAAAAACTCTAAGCACAAAATCTTAAAAATCACAAACACGCATAGTATCAGGTAATTAAAAAAACTTGATACTATGCGTTTTATAGTGCATTGAATCTATATTAGGACACTACAATTCTTAAATCATTATTAGAACTTGGTTTGAATTAGCCAATCAATTTGCTCAGTTTTCATATTATACTGTTATATTACAAGATTATTTACTTCATTTTCTCCTAAAATTGACTTTCTTGTTTTTTATCTTGTCCGCTCGAAACAAGTCTTGCAAGAGTCTACTTATTTTTGAAAGTACTTTTAATGTAGTTGATATAGTTAAAAAGATTTGAAACTAAATTCCAAATTAGAAAAAGACTTGAAATGCTAAAAAAAAAAAGTATACTCTAATTGAAAACGGTAACAAAACTAATTTAGAGTATTTCTCTCTTAAAAGTTCTTGGTGAAACGAGATGTAGAAAGGAGATTTAGCCAAAGAGTCTACTAGTGCTAGAATAATAGATTAGAATTATTTTAGAAAAACTAATACTCAATGAAAATCAAAGAGCAAACTAGGAAACTAGCCGCAGGCTGTACTTGAGTACGGCAAGGCGACGTTGACGCAGTTTGAATTTGATTTTCGAAGAGTATAAGTGAGCAGCTTATAAATTCAATTCCCCAAATAGATTCATACCAGTATCTTTTGCAAAAAATAAAGGGCGACTTCCTTCATGAATATCAATTTCATCTATAAGGAAGGTAGTTCATTGAACTAACTTATTTGTTCTGTTTGTCGCTAGAAAAATCAGACCTCCTTGTGAAGATTGAGGAGATACTGAATGAAAATCAAAGAAGAAACTAGCAGCTAGTAGAGATTGCTCAAAACACCGCTTTGAGGTTGTAGATAAGACTGACCTATATAATCCAAGGTGAAGCGACTGTGGTTTGAAGAGATTTTCAAAGAGTATAGGCTAGAGAGTAGTGTTTTTATGTCCTTCTGGTAGAAAATGCTAGACAGAAGAATGGGGAACTTGGATAGGAAAAATAGATTGAGAAAGGAGGTTAAAAAGAGATGATTATTACAAAAATTAGCCGTTTAGAAACTTATGTGGGAGTAAATCCACATTTTGCAACATTGATAGATTTTCTAGAAAAAACAGGACTAGAAAATTTAACAGAAGGTTCGATTGCTATCGATGGTGATCGATTGTTTGGGAATTGCTTTACTTATCTAGCAGACGGTCAAGCAGGAGCCTTCTTTGAAACTCACCAAAAATATTTGGATATTCATTTAGTTTTGGAAAACGAAGAAGCCATGGCTGTTACGTCGCCGGAAAATGTAAGCGTTACCCAAGAGTATGATGAAGAGAAGGATATTGAATTATACACAGGGAAAGTGGAACAGTTGGTTCATTTGAGAGCTGGCGAATGCCTCATCACTTTTCCAGAAGATTTACATCAACCCAAGGTTCGTATAAATGATGAACCTGTGAAAAAAGTTGTCTTTAAAGTTGCGATTTCTTAATGTAGAAAGGGAAGAACGATGAAAAAAATGAGAAAGTTTTTATGTCTAGCTGGAGTTGCGCTAGCAGCCGTTGCCTTGGTGGCTTGTTCAGGAAAAAAAGAAACTACAACTAGTACTGAACCACCGACAGAATTATCTGGTGAGATTACAATGTGGCACTCCTTTACTCAAGGACCACGTTTAGAAAGTATTCAAAAATCAGCAGATGCTTTCATGCAAAAGCATCCAAAAACGAAAATCAAGATTGAAACATTCTCTTGGAATGACTTCTATACTAAATGGACTACAGGTTTAGCAAATGGAAATGTGCCAGATATTAGTACAGCTCTTCCTAACCAAGTAATGGAAATGGTCAACTCAGATGCTTTAGTTCCGCTAAATGATTCTATCAAGCGTATTGGACAGGATAAATTTAACGAAACTGCCTTAAATGAAGCAAAAATTGGAGATGATTACTACTCTGTTCCTCTTTATTCACATGCACAAGTTATGTGGGTTAGAACAGATTTGTTAAAAGAACATAATATTGAGGTTCCTAAAACTTGGGATCAACTCTATGAAGCTTCTAAAAAATTGAAAGAAGCTGGAGTTTATGGCTTGTCTGTTCCGTTCGGAACAAATGACTTAATGGCAACACGTTTCTTGAACTTCTACGTACGTAGTGGTGGTGGAAGTCTCTTGACAAAAGATCTTAAAGCAGATTTGACAAGTCAACTTGCTCAAGATGGTATTAAATACTGGGTTAAAATGTATAAAGAAATTTCACCTCAAGATTCTTTGAACTTTAATGTCCTTCAACAAGCTACCTTGTTCTATCAAGGAAAAACAGCATTTGACTTTAACTCTGGCTTCCATATTGGAGGAATCAATGCCAACAGTCCTCAATTGATTGATTCAATTGATGCTTATCCTATTCCAAAAATCAAAGAATCTGATAAGGACCAAGGAATTGAAACCTCAAACATTCCAATGGTTGTTTGGAAAAATTCAAAACATCCAGAAGTTGCTAAAGCATTCTTAGAATCACTTTATAGTGAAGAAGACTACATTAAATTCCTTGATTCAACTCCAGTAGGTATGTTGCCAACTATTAAGGGGATTAGCGATTCTGCAGCCTATAAAGAAAATGAAACTCGTAAGAAATTTAAACATGCTGAAGATGTAATTACTGAAGCTGTTAAAAAAGGTACTGCTATTGGTTATGAAAATGGGCCAAGTGTACAAGCTGGTATGTTGACTAACCAACACATTATTGAACAAATGTTCCAAGATATCATTACAAATGGAACAGACCCTATGAAAGCAGCAAAAGAAGCAGAAAAACAATTAAACGATTTATTTGAGGCTGTTCAGTAGGTGTAAAAGACTAGAAAATAGGTGGGCTAGTGAGCTGAAAAGCCCTAGCCCAATCTTGTAAAAGAAGGGAGAAGGAGAATGGTTAAAGAACGTAATTTAACTCGCTGGATATTTGTTTTGCCAGCTATGATTATCGTAGGGTTACTATTTGTTTATCCGTTTTTCTCGAGTATTTTTTATAGCTTTACCAATAAGCATTTGATTATGCCCAATTACAAATTTGTTGGTTTAGCTAACTATAAAGCTGTGCTATCAGATCCCAACTTCTTTAATGCGTTCTTTAATTCAATTAAGTGGACCGTTTTCTCATTAGTTGGTCAAGTTTTAGTAGGGTTTGTATTGGCTTTAGCTCTTCACAGAGTACGCCACTTCAAGAAATTATATAGGACCTTATTGATTGTTCCTTGGGCATTTCCTACCATCGTTATTGCCTTTTCTTGGCAGTGGATTCTAAATGGGGTTTATGGCTACTTACCGAATCTAATCGTAAAATTAGGTTTAATGGAACATACGCCTGCATTTTTGACAGATAGTACATGGGCATTCCTATGTTTGGTGTTTATCAACATTTGGTTTGGAGCGCCGATGATTATGGTTAATGTGCTTTCAGCTTTGCAAACAGTACCAGAAGAACAATTTGAGGCTGCTAAGATAGATGGTGCTTCAAGTTGGCAAGTGTTCAAATTTATCGTCTTTCCACATATTAAAGTGGTTGTAGGGCTTCTAGTTGTTTTGAGAACTGTATGGATCTTTAATAACTTTGACATTATCTACCTAATTACTGGTGGTGGACCGGCTAATGCTACAACGACACTTCCAATTTTTGCTTACAACCTGGGTTGGGGAACTAAATTGTTGGGTCGTGCTTCAGCAGTTACAGTATTGCTCTTTATCTTCTTGGTGGCGATTTGCTTTATCTACTTTGCTATCATCAGTAAGTGGGAAAAGGAGGGTAGAAAATAATGAAGAAGAAATCCGGTATTTATTTAGATATTCTCTCACATGTACTCTTGATTGGTGCGACCATTGTTGCAATTTTCCCATTGGTATGGATTATCATATCTTCTGTCAAGGGTAAAGGGGAATTAACTCAGTATCCAACACGATTTTGGCCTGAACAATTTACATTAGATTATTTCACTCATGTTATCAATGATTTGCACTTTATTGATAACATTCGAAACAGTTTAATCATTGCCTTAGCTACAACTGTTATTGCGATTATTATTTCTGCTATGGCAGCCTATGGTATTGTTCGATTCTTCCCTAAATTGGGAGCAATCATGTCGAGACTACTCGTCATTACCTACATTTTCCCACCAATTTTGCTAGCAATTCCCTATTCAATTGCCATTGCTAAAGTTGGGTTAACAAATAGTTTATTTGGCTTGATGATGGTTTATCTATCTTTTAGTGTTCCATATGCAGTTTGGCTCTTAGTTGGATTTTTCCAAACAGTTCCAATTGGAATTGAAGAAGCAGCTAGAATTGATGGTGCAAATAAATTTGTTACTTTTTATAAAGTTGTACTACCGATTGTAGCACCCGGTATTGTAGCAACAGCTATTTATACATTTATCAATGCTTGGAATGAATTCTTGTATGCTTTGATTTTGATTAACAATACAGGAAAGATGACAGTAGCAGTAGCCCTTCGTTCACTTAACGGTTCAGAAATCCTAGACTGGGGAGATATGATGGCAGCATCTGTTATTGTAGTTCTTCCATCAATCATTTTCTTCTCTATCATCCAAAATAAGATTGCCAGTGGATTATCAGAAGGATCTGTGAAGTAATACTCAATGAAAATCAAAGAGCAAACTAGAAAACTAGCCGCAGGTTGCTCAAAGTACAGCTTT
>NZ_VMLG01000001.1:51779-67169 GCF_013276565.1 Streptococcus sp. 53 | reverse complement strand
AATTTACATGCACCGATTCTTGAAGATTTAGGGAAAATAATTAATTTTATGAGGAGATTGCAAAATCTCCTTTTTTGCTACAAAAATTTTAGAAAAGGGACTTCTAATACTCAATGAAAATCAAAGAGCAAACTAGGTAGCTCGCCACAGGATGCTCAAAATACTGTTTTGAGGTTGTAAAAAGTCAGTAACCATACCTACGGTAAGGCGACGCTGACGTGGTTTGAAGAGATTTTCGAAGAGTATTACTATCATAACAGTTATTTTCAGATCTTCTTTGTAAATTTTCTGTAATTTTCTATCTTTTTTCAAAATCATCTTGCATTTTCCCAAAGTTTTTTGTAGAATATAGATTACATATCCAGATTATTCTGAAAATTCAAAAAGGAGCATCTATCATGTCGCAAGCTATTTCGTTAAATCAATCAACCTGGACAAGTAAACTAAAAGCAATGGGACCTGGAATCCTAATGGCTTCTGCCGCTGTTGGCGGTTCCCACATTGTATCTTCCACTCAAGCTGGTGGTTCTTACGGTTGGTCTCTACTTCTCTTGGTCATCTTAGCCAATGTCTTTAAATATCCATTTTTCCGTTTTGGTGCTGAATACACAGCTGATACTGGAAAGACTTTGGTTGAAGGTTATGCCGAAAAAGGGAAACTCTATCTCTGGATTTTCTTTATCCTCAATATCTTTTCGGCTATGGTCAACACAGCTGGTGTCGCCATTCTGTGCTCAGCTATCATCGCCAGCGCCTTCCCAATGATCGGTCTTAGCATCACTCAGTGGTCCCTCATTCTCGTTGCAATCATTTGGGCTATGTTACTCTTTGGAGGCTACAAACTCTTAGACGGCATGGCAAAATGGATCATGTCAGCTTTGACCATTGCAACTGTTCTTGCAGTTATCATCGCGGCGATCAAGCATCCAGAATACAGCTCTGATTTTGTCGAAAAGACACCTTGGCAAATGGCAGCTCTACCTTTCATCGTTTCCCTCTTAGGGTGGATGCCGGCTCCTATTGAAATTTCAGCTATCAATTCACTTTGGTCTGCTGAAAAGAAAAAGACCGTCAACTTTAACACAGAGGACGCTCTATTTGACTTTAACGTTGGTTACATTGGAACAGCTATCCTAGCTGTGTTCTTTGTAGCACTGGGAGCACTAATTCAGTATCCTACAGGGCAAGCAGTTGAAGCTGCTTCAGCCAAATACATCTCTCAATTCGTGGGCATGTATGCCTCTGTTCTTGGCGAATGGTCCCGTTACTTGATTACCTTTATTGCCTTCCTGTGTATCTTTGGAACAGTTATCACTGTTATCGATGGCTATTCTCGCGTCAATCAGGAATCTCTCCGACTGCTAATCAGTCAAAAAGAAGACAGTAGTAAATCTTTGAACATCTGGATGACCATCACTGCTATCATCGGTATCGTCATTATCAAGTTCTTCGCTGGTCAGGTGTCAACCATGCTCCGCTTTGCCATGATTGGTTCTTTCCTGACAACACCATTCTTTGCTCTTTTGAATTATGCCTTGGTAACGCGTGAAAACAAAAATCTTCCTTCTTGGCTCAAACACCTTGCCATTGCAGGATTGATTTTCCTCTTTGGCTTCGCCATCTTCTTTATCTACGCACTCGCAATCGGAAAAGCAGGTTAACTGACAAGCGCGAGATGAAGATAATACTCTTCGCAAATCTCTTCAAACCACGTCAACGTCGCCTTGCCGTACTCAAGTACAGCCTGCGGCTAGTTTCCTAGTTTGCTCTTTGATTTTCATTGAGTATAAGGTTTCATTTCAAGAGAAAATTCAGCAAATATTTCTATAATAAAAAGCATAAGAACAAGGTTTTAAAGACCTGAACTTATGCTTTTTTACGTTCTCAAAGACTATTTATACTCAAAAAAACAGTTGAAAAATCCCAAGTGCCTCTTATATTGACTTTAATTCTCCTTTTCCAACTCATACAAATCTGCGATAATAGCTGCGACATGTTTGATATCTTCCAGCATGCCTCGCATTTCAAAGTCAGCCAAGACAGGGAAACCAAAACGTTGACTGTATTGCTTAGCTGTCAGGCAGTATTGGTTATTAAAGTTACGATTTCCTGAACCAACCACGCCAAAACACTTACTAGCATTGTCACCATAGGCGATAAAATCCCCAACGGGTGTCGTCAAGATCTCGACATCTCCGTTATCAACGCCATTCCCACCTTCGAGATAGGTCGGCAAAAAAGCGACATAGGGATGGTCCATTTCATAGAAATCGCGACCTTCCTTGACCAAATCCTTGATATGAATCTTTTGAACCTCAATCCCTTTGTACTGGGACAAGAGATAGTCTTTCAAGCGCGTCACAAAACTTTCAGTGTTGCCACTCAAACTAATATAAACTAAAGAAATTGTCTTCATATGTACCTCCATGATTTTATTTTTAATCGAAAAAGAACTACCAAGATTGTATCTTGATAGTTCTTTTTTGTCAATACTTAGGCAAGATTTTCTGCTTCCTCTTCTTCTGCCAAGGCTTTCTGCTGACGCCACATCTTATAGAAGACAAGGGCTAGGAAGAGAACATTGATGACGATATAGAAAATGCTGACAGCTTTTGAACCAATACTCATTGTCAAACGCATGCTCTCATCTTGAACCAACTGCACAGCGTCCTGTAAACCAACATAGCCATAAATCGAACCGATAATAGCTAACAAAACATAGCCAACGTAAGTATAGTTTGCATATTGCAAATTCTTACGAATAAGGAAGACAATCGCTACGACCACTAAAATAGCAGATAGCACAATCAAGGCCATATTAAAAATAGAATGATACGCTTCTGCTACTCCATAGTTGTAATTAAGCTGGTCTTCTAATTGCTGAGCACTGACCCCTGCAACTTGTTTCTGAGCAGCACGAAGGGCTTCTTTGCTAGGTAAGGGACTCAACATTCCAAACAGAGACATTGCTGAAATAAGAGCAGACAAGATTAGCAAGACCCATAGATAAATCGGTTTCTTTTTCATGATAGAACCTCCTAATAATATTATTTTTATTATAGCACATTTTGTAAAGGAATACAAATCTTATAGTATCGTTTCTACCTGTTTTCGGTAGGCTTTTGGCGATTTTCCGCACAATTTTCGGAACACTTTATAGAAATATCCAAGGTTACTGTAACCAACAGCATAACAAATATCTTCGATACTATCACTAGTCGAAAGCAAGAGTTGTTGGGCAGCCTTAATGCGTTGTTTGTTTAGTAATTCTGCGAAGGTCGAATCGGTTTCTCGCTTAATCAACTGTCCTAGATAGACAGGATTGATAAAGAGAGCCTTACTGATATCCTTGAGGGACAGCTCCTTTTGGTAATCCCGACCAATGACTTCCAGCACACTGACCACATTTTCATTCATACGGTATTGACCGAAAAAGCTAATCAGAGTTCCCTTGATATAAGAAACCAATTCATCGAAGGATTGAATAGCATGAATCGTTTTGACAATGTCCGTCATATCATCAGCTTTTAGATGTTCAAACAAGTGAAAGACATCCATGACAAACTGGATAAAAAGCTGTTTGGTAATCGGAACACGCGGTGTATTTTCAAGAACCACCTTCTCCAAAAGGTTCAATTCTTCCACGATTTGATTGAGATTCCCCTGAATGATAACCCTATAAATCGGTTCGTAATAGGCAAAGAGACTCTGAGACTGTTTTAGATTTACAGAACCGTAAAAGAGGGCTTTCTCAGCATTCAGCTTCCAGCGTTCAAAGTGTTCTTGATAAGGAGCTTCAAAAGGTGTAACGACTAAACCATCTAGGGGTTGGTCAGAAATGAAAATCTGCCAGTCTTGACCCAAGACATAGTAGGGAATGGTGAAGGAGCCTTGTTTTTCCTTGGATAGGCCTATCCACCAATTCTCCTTACCTCCTAGATAACTAACAAACCCAGCCTCGTCTAAATCTTGACTAAGGGTCTGGCTTTTCTTCCCTCTCTCGCCGAGCTGACCTGCAATCTTCTCCAGCAGATTTCCCAACTCTACCTTATCAACAGGCTTAACCAGATAGTCCACCACACTAAGGTTCATTGCTCTTTTTACATAATCAAACTCCTGATAACCTGAGAGCAGGATATAGGCAGCATCTGGTAAGATCTCTTTCATCTCCCGAATCATATCAAGCCCTGTTTTGTCGGGCATATTGACATCGGAAATGATGACATCGACGGGATTTTCCTGAACATATTCTAGGGCTTCATCGGCATGACTGGCTGTTGCGACGACCTCCATATCCCACTTATCAAAGGGAATCAAACGTTTCAGACCTTCTGTCACCATGTACTCATCATCTACTAATAATACTTTATACATTTTCTCCCTTTCTACTCATCTTGAATTGTAATACGATACTGAACACCTGCTTGCTCTGCAGACTCTATAGTAATGCCATAGCGGTCCCCAAAATAGAGCACAAAACGCTCATGTACATTGGCAATCCCGATAGACTGCCTTTGGGCACTGTAGCTGGCTTGGTGTTCAAAGTTTCTCTGACTTAGTTTTTCTCGGAGATTTGCCAGCTTTTCAGCCGACATTCCACGGCCATTATCGACTACTAAAATTTCCACAAAACCATCCTGTTTAAGCGCCTTGATGCTAATCACATTATCTGTCCGCCTGTGGTCAACACCATGCGCGAAATAATTTTCTACCAGCGGTTGCAAGGTAAACTTAGGAATCTTCATATTCTCTAACTCTGGGTCTATCTTGAAACCATAGGCAATAGATTTAGGATAGCGAACCATGCAAAGATAACTATATTTACGGCAAAATTCTAATTCCTGTTTGAGAAGAGTTTCTCTTTCGTCAGAAATATTGTTACGTAATAGACTACTGAACTCATAAATGATATCTGCCAACTCATCTTGACTTTGCATGACTGCGTACATACGTAAAAATTCCAGCGTATTATACATAAAATGAGGATTGATTTGCGCCTGCAGGGCTCGCATATTGGCATCTTTTTGACTGAGCTCTAGCTGATAAATATCATGGATATTCTTTTCCAATCGATCCAACATATCATTGGTCGTCTCCGCGATTAGGAGCAATTCCTGATCCTTTTCAAGTGTGTCAATACGAAGACCTTCCTCTCCTTGGGCAATAGCTTGAATAGAATCCACCAAATCCACTACCTGCTTTTGGTAATTAGCAAAAGTCTGCCTCAAAGTCAGATAGAGAATGACAATAAAGAGAAGGCTCAAGCTCACAATCAAAGCAGAGCTGGTCACCGTTCCTTGTAAAACAAAGTTTTTGGGAACCGCCACCTGAACCTGATAGCCATGAGAGGTTAAGCCAACTAGCCAATTTTCACTCTCCTTATCAACTGTTTCACCAATATGAAAAATCTCCGTATCAAAAGGTGAGGTCACTGTTACTGCCATCGGAGTATGACCTCTAGTATTATCAATGGCATGGTATAAAACAGCAGGATCCAAGGAGATGTAAATCACTCCTAAATCTTGATCTGACACTGGATCTGACACCGGAATGGCAAAACTATTTCCTGCTGGTTTGAAATCCTCAGCCCTGATTTTTTCTCCACTACGTTTGTCTTTAGTAGAAACATAGACTTCCTTGTAATCTTGAAAAGCAATGGCCACTCCAGTTACAAAATCATTTCGAACATAGAGGTCATCAACATTTTCATGCAGAGAGACTGATACATAAGGCGAAGCTTTCCGCTCTAATTGCCAGTAAAAATAGTCTGGCATGCTGAGGCTAAAGTACTTATAGATTCCCTCAATACGAGCTTGATTTTCAACTAAAGCCTGAGCTATCTGGGTTGACTCTCTATGGTAATATTCAATTTCACTCACTGTTCTAGCAGTTACACGCTGGGCTACTCTCTGGGCTTCCTTTTCCCGTGAATCCCAGTCAGCGTAAGAGAGTAAGATTGCAAAACTCGCAATAATAATGATCATCACTGAACTGTAGGTTCGCAGAAGCGTATGTAGCCAAAACTGCTTCATCCTACTTTGTCGCCAATTTTTCATGGATACTTTCATAGACCGGTTCCAACATATCACTGATAAAGAAATGCCACATCCCAATTCCTACAAAAAATAGCAGGGCAGGCATATAGTAACCAATTGCCACAAGTAGCACGGTCCCAAGGAGAACCTTGGCCACAGCTGCTAGGCTCATAAAGATGCCAATCAAGGATAGTTTGAGACTATTTCGATAAGACAAGTCAAAATAAACTTGTAGTTTCAAAGATACTGTATAAGCCAAAAACAGCAGGGCAACTACTAGAACATTCAAAAAGGTCGCAATCAAATGAATAATAGTCTGATGAGGCAATTGTACCAAGAGATACAAGCCATAGACCAAAACTAAATCCACTCCTAAAAAGCTATAGAAAATCAGGTTGCTTGAGACGAAATTTTGCTTATAAAGAGACCACGCCTCCTTCAAGCTATATTCCCGAAAACTATAACCATGTTCTGCATATAGGCTCATCAAGGTAGCACTAGCTGGCGCTAGACCAAGGATAATCCCTCCTGCCAATGTTAATAGCCAAAAGAAGGCTGTCGCAATCATCCCTAAAAAGAAACGATTAAAGACAAAGTCTAAAAATCTCCCCATGATATCCTCCTAAAAATAACTCTGAAACTATTATAGCATATTTCAAGCGTTTTCAAACACATAGACTATCCATTTACAATCCCACCAAACCGTGGTACAATGAGAATTGTGAAAAAATGATCAGGAGATGATTCATGAAAAAATCTATCTTAACTACACTGCTTTTTGCAGTTCTTTACTTCCTCTGCATGGGGATTGGTGTCCTTTTGGGCAATCTCTTTGACCAAACTGGAAACATGTTTTATGCGCCTGCTTTTACTGCCCTTGTCGGCGGTAGCGTCTATATGATCCTAGTCGCAAAAGTTCCGCGCTTTGGAGCCATTACCACTATCGGTCTTGTTATTGCTCTCTTTTTCTTGGGAACTAAACACGGTGCCGGTGCCTTCCTTCCTGGAATTATCTGTGGTCTGCTAGCAGATGCAGTAGCTAACCTCGGAAAATACAAGGACCAAACTAAGAATTTCCTTTCTTTCATACTCTTTGCCTTTAGTACAGCAGGACCAATCTTGCTTATGTGGATTGCGCCCAAAGCCTATATGGCAACCCTTCTAGCAAGAGGAAAATCCCAAGAATATATCGACCGTATCATGGTCGCTCCAACCCCTGGAACTGTCCTTCTATTTATCGCAAGTGTTGTCATCGGAGCCCTAGTGGGTGCCTTGATTGGACAAGCCTTGAGTAAAAAATTTGCGCAGAAAATCTAGTCAATAAAAAAGAGCCAGACGGCTCTTTTTTATTTATGGCTCAAGACTTAGTCAAGAAATCTCCCAAGAATTGGATCGCAAAGATAATCAAAATGATAATGATAGTTTCCAAAATGGCACATCGTGATTGTAGCGGTTAATACTCAATGAAAATCAAAGAGCAAACTAGGAAGCTAGCCGCAGGCTGTACTTGAGTACGGCAAGGCAACGCTGACGTGGTTTGAATTTGATTTTTGAAGAGTATAAATCCATAAGCGATGGCTACGTTAGCAATACCACCAGCTCCAACCGCACCAGCCATAGCTGTTTCCCCAACAAGGGAAATCAAGGTCACAGTCGTCACACGGATCAAATCTGGAAGACCTTCTAGTAAGCCTGATTTTCCTAGGTTAAAATTTTTTACCCGAAAAACTTCTTTTTTCTAGTGATAAAATCAACCCTATCACACTCACTACCAAAAACACCCACCAACACAGCCTAATATCTTGCAAAGCTAAGAAGGAAAATACAGACATCCCCAAGGGTAATGTTAGGGAAAAAATCATACTCAAGAGATTATTACTTCTAGCTAATACATCCGCACTCAAATTAGACAATAACAGAGTATCTAATTTAGGCATTGATTTCGACATCAAATACATGACAAAGGCTAAGCAAACAACACCTACTAGAGGAGAAAAATCTAAAATATTAGCAGTAGCAAGTAATACAAACAGACTTGCATTGAGTGATAACAAGCTTGAAAACGACAATTTTCCAAAATAATCATGGGGAGTTAGGCTACCAAGAATAGCTCCTCCTAAGCTAACACATTCAATTAAAAATAGGGATTGAGCATAGCTGAGATGATAGATAGTATGGTCTAATAAGTAAAAGTGATAAATACCTCCAACAGCTCCTCCTAAAGTATTCATTACCAAAATGACAAGGATCATTTTAAGCAATGATTTACTTTCTTTCTGTCTAAATATATTATCCATGTCCGCATAGATTGCCTTAACTTGTTGAAGTAAACTAATCGACTTATCCTCTACACTTACAGACAAATACGTCAATTCTCTTCTATTTTTGAATAAAATGAGAGAAGATAGTAAAAAGAAGCCAGCATTCACAATTGCAACAAAAGAAAAATTTTGGTGGCTTGTTGTGAGTAACCACACTCCTAAGGCTTGACCTCCTAGATTTGATAAATAGGAGACAAACTGAGTAAAGGAATAAGCTTCATAGAGCTTATCTTCCGAAATATTATGCTGGATAATCGGCATACGAAGGCCTGCTGTATAATCTGATAAAATATCTGAACAGATATTAACCATACAGATAAAAGCAAACGTTACGAAGTTCTGGTCATGAATCACACTAGCAATCAAAAGAAATAGGAGACTTTGCGCACAACCAACCCAGATTATTGTCCCTGCTTTATTCCGAGTATGATCAGCCTTAATCCCAACATAAAAAGTAAATAGGAAAGGTAAAATCGTAATCATATTAGCCATAAATACAGCTATATTTTTAAAGGGTAGACTCGCAGCATAAACGATAAATACCAGATTATAAATATAAGCTCCACTTGAGCTCAAAAACCTTGATAAGGTCAGTATTCTAAATAAATGATGTTTTAAGAATAGTTTCATAACAGGGCTTTCTCCATATTTCAAAGAGTATTCTATTGAAACCAGTCTAACAAAAAAAGCGGGACTCCCCACTTTTTTGTAATATATTTTTTCTGAAAATAGAAACTCTAGCGCCTAGAAACTGCTAATTATCAATCCATCTACAAGCCTATTTATTTTTCATCAGTCGATGTAACGAGAATATATTACAAATCTTTATTTGAAAGCTGATTTGCAAAATAGTTTTCATAGTATCTTGCACCATCTACATACTCTAAATCTTGTAAGATTGTAATGCCTCTCTGGATTTTTTCAAGACCCTTATTTTTTACATTAAAAATAGTATCATAATACCCTTTAGCAATCATATAAATGATTTTAAGATAAGCTTGAGATTCTGGCAATTCTCGTTTTTCAATCTGAAAGATAAAATAATCTGCTTTTAATTTATCCTTTTCCTCTATCGCTTTAAAGAGTCCATTAATTAAAATGGTGTCAATACCAACTTTGTTACTAGGTAAAGAGCCTAATAAATCTGTCTTTTGTAACATCTCCCTAGAATATTTAAAATAGAGGGGCAGAGGAAACAAAGTAGAAATCGTTGAAAATAGTTCCAATTCATAATTTCCCCAGATGTCAATAGTAAAAAAATAGTCATAGAGAAAAGTCAGTTCTTCATCCGTTGCCCTTATGTTTGAATCAAAAAACACGAGAAGGCTTTTGAGACGAATCATTTGTAAAAGATAGCTTTTTTCACCACTTGATCTATACTTTTGAGTCGTCTCTTCATACAAGGAGTGGAGAGAATCAATCCCTTCTCTGTCATATAAATCCCAGAGATTTTCTTGAAAAGCCAGGACCTTTTTCTGAGAAAAACCACGTACCAAGTACATAAATTCATTCAAATCAGAGTGGATGTTATCTAAGGCAGTAATCAATTTCATAGATGATAAGTCTGCTTCTCCACGCTCAAATTTGCTCAGCATGGAATAAGTAAACTCTCCTCCCGTCGCCTCCTGTAGAGATACATTCCGGCTCTTTCTCAATTCTTTAAAAACTTCTCCCAGATTTTGCATATTGACTCCCCACAATTCTTAACTCTCTAACTCATAAAAGTAACGGTTGATAGCAACCAGTACAGAGAATTTTAAGTCTTGACTATAACGACAACTCCTATGAATGATGTACAGATTGCCTAGTTCTCTTTATTTATGGCTCAATTTCTTGGTCAAGAAATCTCCCAAGAATTGGATTGCAAAGATAATCAAAATGATAATGATGGTTGCCAAGATGGTCACATCGTGATTGTAGCGGTTAAATCCATAAGCGATGGCTACGTTACCGATACCACCAGCTCCAACCGCACCCGCCATAGCTGTTTCACCAACAAGGGAAATCAAGGTCACAGTTGTCACGCGGATTAAGTCTGGAAGACCTTCTGATAGGTAAACACCCACGATGTCCCAGAAAGTCGCTCCGCTCGCTTGAGCTGCCTCAATGACACCACCATCTAGCTCAGCCAAGACAACCTGCACCTGACGGGCAAAGAAGGCAAAGACTGCAAAAGATAGCGGTACGATAGCTGCATTTGGACCAATGCTTGTTCCTACGATTAGATGAGAGAAGGGTGACAAGACTGCCAAGAGAATGATAAAAGGAACCGCACGGAAAATAGAGGTGATTTTATCCAAAATCCAGAAGACGACCTTATTTTCCAAGACACCACCCGGCGCTGTCAAGACAAGGAAAAGACCCGCCACTAGACCCAAGAAACCTCCGATGATGAAGGAAAGAACTGTCATATAGAGGGTTAGGTAGATGGCTGTTCCCCAGCCTGCCTGACCAGCCCAGCCCATCTTATAGACATTTGGCAAATAGGTTTGAATCAATGATTCCATCTTACTGTCCTCCCTTCAATACTTTTAGTTGTACGCCTGCTTGACGAATGGCATCTTGGGCACCTGCCAACGCTGCTTTTTCACCTGACAAGACCACCACCAATTCTCCAACAGGGGTACCATCGAGGATTTCGATATTTCCATAGAGGATATTAGCCGTTACTTGGTAATGCTTGTACAATTCATTCAAAAGTGGCTCGTCTGTTGAAGCCCCTGCATACTTGAGTTGCACCAAGAGACTGTTTTCAGACAAGTGTTCCACGATTTCTTGCTTCTCGATTTTGACCATGGCTTCGTCAATACCTGTGGCTGTTGAGATAAAGTCTTGAGTCAAAGGTTGTTTAGGGTCTGAGAAGATTTCAAGGACACTACCCTCTTCAATCAAATGTCCGTCCTGCATAACTGCCACACGATTGGCAATGTCTTTGACAATCTGCATTTCATGCGTAATCAAGACAACCGTCAAGCCTAATTTCTGGTTCAAATCTTGCAACAAGGCCAAAATCTGCTTGGTTGTCTTAGGGTCAAGGGCAGAAGTTGACTCATCTGAAATCAAGATTTTTGGATCATTTGCCAAGGCACGCGCAATGGCCACACGCTGTTTTTGCCCTCCAGATAATTGTGAAGGGTAGTTTTCAGCACGGTCCGCCAAGCCAACCAAGTCCAACAACTTAGCAACTTTAGCTTTCTTTTCTTCCTTGCTAAGTCCAGAGTGTTTAAGGGCAAAGGCTACATTCTCCTCTGCTGTCTTTTGGCTCATCAGGTTAAAATGCTGGAAAATCATCCCGATATCCTGACGCTTACGACGCAACTGCTCGGCTGTCAAGGTCACCTTGCCATCAAAAATCACATCGTCGTCAATGGTAATTTTCCCTGCAGATGGCTTTTGCAAGAGGTTAATCACCCGTACAAGGGTTGATTTCCCTGCTCCAGAATATCCAACGATTCCGTAGATATCCCCTTCTTGGATATGAATGGTCACATCCTTGACCGCTGTGATGGTTCTCTTCTTTTGATGAAAAGTCACATCGATCTGATCTAACTTGATAATATCTCTACTCATAGCTTCTAATCAGCTCCTCTACTAATTCAATATGGGTATAGTAATCGGCGATTCGCACGTTCTCATCTCCACCGTGGTCTCGACTATTGGCATTTCCTAGACCGAAGGCCACCATTGGCACCTCTAGGGCATCAAAGACCGTATGCATAGGCCCTGTCCCAGCTGTCGTCGGCAAGACTGAAACGCCCTGTGGATAGAATTTCTTGGCCAACTCGATTACATTGAGAATGGCTGGTGCGCTCATATCGCTTCGATAGCTCATCTCTCCCAAGGTATAGTATAATTCTACCTTATCAAAGCCATTTTTGTCTAGCTGTTTCCGAATTTTTTCCAGAACATCATGCGGTTCTAAGCCCGGAACCAGACGAACCTCTAACTTGGCACTGGCTTCTGCAGGCAAAATAGTCTTAACCCCTTGCCCTTGATAACCAGACTGGATTCCTTCGATATTAAGGGCTGGCTCGAAAAAGAAACGTTCTAGAAAGGCCATCCGCTCTTCCTGTAAGAGAGGCAACTCCAAGCCATAGATCCGACTAACTTCCTCTGGGTTTCGTTGACCATAAGTTTCTAGCAAGGCCATTTCTCGTTCATTTGGCTCTTGTACTTCTTCGTACAAACCTTCAACCAAGATACGGCCATCCGCAGCACGAAGAGACTGTAAGGCTTGGAGGAGATACCAAGGAGCTGATTCCACAACCCCACCATAACTAGAATGGATATCGACATCAGCGCTTTTTACCTTGGCATCAAAGGTCACAATCCCCTTATTTCCACCAGAAATTTCTAGCTGTTCCAAGGCATTTTTAGTCCCTTGTTCCCAGACCAATAAATCCGCTCCACGGAGTTTGTCCGCATGTTTTTCCAAATACTTATCTAGGTCTGTCGAAGCTGATTCCTCCGCTCCCTCCATGATAAAACTGATATTGACAGGCAGGTCATAGTGGTGCTGCATATATTTTCTCAAAGCACTCAAACGAGCTGTGATATGACCCTTATCATCGTCAACCCCACGCCCATACATAAAACCATTGCGGACCGAAAGCGTAAAGGGATCCTCTGTCCAGACCTGATCCCCATCCGCTGGCACAGTGTCATAGTGGTTATAGAAAATTAGGGTCTTGGCATCTGGACGCGAACTCTTGAAATGCGCCATGACAAAGGGCGCTGTATAAGTCTCATCAATCTCCACTTCAGCCCCAACACGCTTGAAAATCTCACCCAGATAGTTGGCAACTTCTTTGAGACCCACCTGTTGGGCAAAGACCGACTTCTTAGAAATCAAGGTACGCAAAACCTCAAAATAGTGCTGGGCTACATGATCCTTTTCAAATTTTTCAATCTGTTCTTGTTCGCTAGGAAAAACCATATTCTCTCTACCTTTCTATGAACTACTCTTCCTGACAATCCATGCTCTATACAAAAGCAAGAGGTGGAATTTTCTCTCCCACCTCCCTGTTTCTTATTACCAAACTGGTTGATCCAAACCGTCTGATGTTTCTTCGATAACTTTTTTCACGTCATCTGTGTGGTAAGCTGCGATCACTTTCTTGATAGCATCAGCCTTAGGTGATGTTTCCCAATCTTTTTTCGCAACGATGATGTTGTACCATTGTTTTGAATTTTCATCAGCTTGTTCTTTGAAAAGTGCTTTCTTGTAGTCCAATTTTGCTTCTGTAACGAAGGTATTGTTTACAACAGCAGCATCAACTGATGACAATGAACGAGCTGTTTGGCTAGCGTCCAATTCAGTGATTTTCAAGTTCTTTGGATTTTCTTTGATGTTAGCAACTGTTGCAAGGGCAGTTCCTGAAACGTCCAATTTAATCAAGCCAGCTGATTGAAGCAAGTAAAGCGCACGGCTTTCGTTTGTAGCATCGTTCGGTACAGCGATTTCTCCGTTTGCTGGGATGTCTTCTACTTTAGTGTACTTGTTGTCACTTCCATTCAAACCTGAGTAAAGGCGGATTGGAGAGATGTAAGTATCCGCAATCGCTACAAGATCTTTCCCATTTTCTTTGTTCCAGTTGTTCAAGAAGTTGTAGTGTTGGAAAGCGTTCAAGTCTACTTCGCCGTCAGCAGTTGCCTTGTTTGGTTGTGAGTAGTCTGTGAACTCTGTAAATTCCAAAGTGATACCGTCTTTTTTAACCAATTCTTGAATTTTGTCCCAACGTTTTTCTTCAGAACCGCTACGGTTAACAGTTGCGATTTTGATAGTTGTTGCATTGTCTGCTTTCTTTTCTGAGTTTCCGCAAGCTGCAAGAGCCAAACCTGCGACTGTAGCAAGGGCTGCTAGGCCAAGCCATTTTTTGATTTTCATGATTCTTTCTCCTTAAAAATAATACCGTACTAGTATCTCATACTTTGTTCAATTGCACAAATTGTTATTAGATAATCAGATATATAGTTTAAAACTATATCCCTAAAGACTCAGAAATCACCCCTCTTACTCAGAATGGATGATTTCAAGAAATTATTTAATATCAGCTTCTGCCGGTAGGTAAGTGTCTCCGAAGAATTGTTTAGATAATTTTTCAAGAGTGCCATCTTTGTAAAGTTCTTTAATGCGTTTGTCTACAAATGATTTCAACTCATCTTGACCTTGAGCAAGAAGTGGGTAAACGTACGGTTGTTGGTCGCTTGGAAGTTCGATAACTTTCAAGTTATCCAAACCTTGGTTCTTGATCACTGTTTCAACACCGATTTTATCAAAAATCTTATAGTCAAATTGGCCATCGCTCAAACGTACCATGATTTGTTGGAAGTCTGCCTTAGTATAGTTAAGGATAGTTGGGTTGTCCGGGTGTTCAGCGTTGTATGCTTCTAACTGCTTAGCTGATGTAGTGGCTTGAACGACTTCCGTCGATTTTCCACCGATATCAGCGAGAGACTTGATGCTAGAGTCATCTTTCTTCACTACAAGGACATTAGGGTTTTGGGCAATTGGTGCGGCATAGAGGTATTTCTCCGCACGTTCTTTAGTGTAGCTAAGATTGTTGACAGCCATATTGTAACGGTCAGCGTCAAGACCAGCAAATACACCTGACCATTCTGTCTTTTCAAATTTGACATCATACTTGTCAGAGTCTTTAAAGATAGCGCGAACCACTTCAATTTCATAACCAGTCAATTCGCCATTTTCTTCATAGATAAATGGTTTTGGCGAGCCATTGGTTGCAACGATGATTTCTTTCTTGCTAGTTGCTTCTCCTTCTTTCTTAGCACCACCTGAGCAAGCTGCTAAAACACCTGCAGCAATAAGCCCTAGAGCAGCAAGAGATGAGTATTTAACGATTTTTTTCATGTCATTTCCTCCAAAATAGAATACCTTATAATCTTAACAGAAAAAGACCATTTACGCCATTATATGATATCTATCTCTGTGATAGGTTTTCTTTATGGCTAATTTATACTCAATGAAAATCAAAGAGCAAACTAGAAAGCTAGCCGTAGGTTGCTCAAAACAC
>NZ_VMLG01000001.1:0-51753 GCF_013276565.1 Streptococcus sp. 53 | reverse complement strand
GACGAAGTCAGTAACCATATATACGGCAAGGTAAAGCTGACGTGGTTTGAAGAGATTTTCGAAGAGTATTAAAAGACCAAACGCAAGACTGCAATTAAGACCACTCCAAAGAGAACTGTTCCGACTAGATTGCGGTAGCGAAAGGCTACCCAAGCTGTTGGAAAGACGGCTAAGAAGTCCAGCCATTTGATTTGAGGAAAGCTCCCAACCTTGCCTGTCACTACGCTTGAAAGAATCAAGGCAAAGATAATAGAAACGGGCAAGAACTTCAAAAAACGTTCAACAATCGCAGGCAAACCCTTATACTTGACTAAGATGAAGGGAATCATACGGGGAATCCACGTCACCAAGCCAGAGAAAATAACTGCTAATAAAAGATACTTACTGACCATCTAAAACCACCCCCATTGTACAACCAAGTAGCGTCGCAAAGAGAACAGCTAGCGACTGAGACACCACTGTCAAGAGTAAAAAGAAGGACACCGCAACAACTGCTAGGATAATGAGCAAATTGCGGACAGGAATCCGTCTTTGCATAATCTGGAATTGCGAAGCAAAAATGCCGATAAACATCCCAACTAGGGCAAAATCTAAACCAAAGATTTCTGGATTTGGCAGCAGGCCACCCAGAGCCGTTCCGACCACTGTTCCCACAAACCAAGCCACATAACTGTTGAGATTGTTCCCGTGCATCCACATAGGATTGACCTTGTCTGCATGGGCCAATTCGCCCATCAAAACACCATAAGTCTCATCCGTCAAGATACTAGACATACCGATATTGTGCCAGAGACTAGTATGACGAAAATAGGTCGACGCATGCAAACTCAACAAAAAGAGACGCAAATTGATCAAAAAAACCGTCATAGCAATAGCTGCCACAGGAGCTTGAACCGCAATCAGTGCCAGCATGGCAAACTGGGCACTCCCAGCATAAACAAAGAGGCTCATCAAGCCCATCTCCACAGGTGTCACATAGGGCGCACCAATAATCCCACAGGCCAGGCCGATACTGACATAACCAAGTGCCGTTGGCATAGCTGCCTGCGCCCCCTCCCAAAATCCTTTTTCTTTCATCTTTCTCCTCATATTGTCTTAATAAATGGGCTGAAAAGGCTCCAGCCACAGCATGGACTATTATAACATATTCAGGAAAGAGAAAAAAGTCTGCTGATTGTAATCAGACAGACTCCATTTTATTCTATAGTATCAAAAACAAGACTTGGTTTGGCATTGAAATCCAAGTCTTGCTCATATTCAGATTCATCCATTATGCGATGCTCATGCCGTATTTTATAATGAATCATATTTTAAAAATACCAGACCACACTACTCCCTGCTTATATTTAGCTTCTTTCTTTTGGACAAATTTTGCCAAATCCAATAACTCTGTCGGTGGTTCACCTTTAAAGCCCAATAATTCTTTAGAGACGGCAAATGAGAGACGTACAGCTAGCAAATCTTCACTAGTACTAGAGAACTGTTTTGCTGTTTCCAGCAATTGCTTCCTAAATTCTTCCGTCAAGCTAATTTCTTTATTATTGTACAGGGAATGAATTAAAATTTGTAACTGACTCTGTTTTTCCATCGTTTACCTCATTTTATCTAGGACGCCAAGGACCATATTTAGCCCAACCATCCACCATAACATTTACAGTGTGTTCCAAATTAGAAATATATTGTACAGACTTCCAGTTGCTAGGTGAAATTTCGTTTCTTTCATGGACACCTCTAAAAATTTTTAGAAGTTCTTTTCAAATAATCATGCAACATTCATATAAAATAAATTTTAACAATTAGTATCATTCTTTTTGAAAAAATTACAAATAACTAATAAATAAATTCCTATAGATAGTGTAAATCCATTTATTAAAATACCCAAAATTTTTATATCTGTATAAAATTGAGGAATAATCAAAAATAGAATGGCAAATAAAGCATATAAACTTGAATTAGTCGAATATATCAATCCCATAGTGTCGTATCTATACTCTGAGTAAATCATTTTTTCAAACATATTTCCTGATATACCTATTAAAATAAATGCTAAAAAAAATAACAACAACTTTATTAACGGAAATGGAGTAATAAATACTAGCATGAGTGCTAATCCAGATACAGTATAATCAATAAAGAAAAACATTTTATACGGAATTCCCACTCTAGGAGCCAAAATTGCTCCTATCAAATCGGCAAATCTTTGAGCTCCTAGTACCAATCCCAAATATTGAATAGGTATGCCTTCTGATAAAAGATACAGTGGCATTAAAGTTAAAAGTAGATCTGTACCCCCACTTAAAATTGACTCTGTAACTACTATAAAAGAGGCAAATTTTGATTCTCGAAAAGCAGAAACAGTTTCCAAAAATTGGAAAGAAGAATTACTTTCCAAATCTACCTTTTCAGGTCGAACACTTTTAGTATTGTTTTTGGAACCGGGCAATCTGATTTTAATCATAAAATAAATAGCAGCCACAAAAAACGGAATACTTAAATTAAAAACAACAAAATAAGATAGAAGCCCTAATAGTAGAGATGCAGTTAAATTACTAATAATATCTAACACATTTGATGCCAAGTATTGAACATCTATCGATTTCTTTATTAGCATGTCATCATTATTTAAAGTTTCTGGAACAATTTTCATCTGCAGTGTATTTAATAAATTAGTTGATAATGCGAACAAAAAATTCAATACATAGATATACACAACACGAAAATGATACCTTAAACACAGAATTGTAATCACAATTATAATAAACTGGAGAATCTGGAAAATCACTAGCCAAATTTTATCTCTCTGAATTTTATTTATAAAACTTCCATAAAAAACAGCAAGCAAATTTGGGATAAAACCAATTAGAGTAAATAGAGATAACTGTCCTGCCTCAATATGATATACACTTACTAACCCTATCGATAAAGCAATAAAGTAAAAACTATCTGCAATATTCCTAGACGATCTACCTAATATTAAATTTATAAAATTTTGGCTAAATTTTCTTAATATCATGCTTATAAACCTCAAAATTCATGCAATCGATTTGAATATAATCCGTTAAATTCAATAATCCTGTTAAAGTATCTAATACTTTATAAGATATGATTGATGCAGCCATATATGATATTGGAGAAATAACACTATACGGTATTCTACTATCCAAAACATGATCATCTGTTATCATAAAGTCCCTATAAAACTCCCTCAATGAAATAGTTTTGCCCGGAATAATATGTAGGTAGTTTATTACCGTAGATGCATATGAGCCAACAATAATAGGTCTCGTATATTTATGAGCTAAATCATCAAACCAGTAGTCTATCTCTATTCTAGGAGTATCTGCACAGCATAAAGCAATGTCAAAATTATAATCTTTAAAAATAGTTTCTAAGTCATTCTGACACTCTAACTTCCTATAAATAGTTGTCACATTTGAATCAGAAATCTCTTGAATATGCTGTTTTATTATGTCTATTTTTAGCTTACCAATATCAGATTTCTTAAAGGATGTTTGTCTAGTAAGATTTGACTCTTCCACAATGTCAAAATCTACTAATATGAAATTACCTATACCTAGACGAGCTAAAATTTCGACTGTTGTTGATCCAATACCCCCTACACCAACAATTAAAACTGTTGAATTTAATAATCTATCCTGATACTTACTAGGGTCTAAATTTTCTGACAAATCAACCCACTCAAAGAAATTAATATTTCGGGAATATTTGGAATTATCATATTGATTACTAGTCACTAATCCCATAGATATCATCGACTCAACAACTTGTTTTTCTCCATTAGACAACAATTTTATATCAATGTCATTATCTAATTTTTTTATTAAATTGATGTTCTCTTCATTAAAATCAATCTCCCTTACAAGAGAAGCATTACCAAAACCAAATTTTATTTTATCTTTAAATATATACGGTTGAAGAGTTCTCTTTATTCTCATTTAGATCCTCCTAATCAAAAACTATTAAAAGATAAACAACAAATAGGAGTTTGGAAAATATTTTCCTAAACTCCAAAATTATAAATACGAATACAACTCATTTATAATTTCTATCCATATAATAAATTAAAATACAAAAAACTTATCGACTTCTAAAATTCAGTTAAAATCTTAATAGCATGCAGATATTAACTTTTAAACATTATGAATATCATCATTCTTCACAATTATTAAGATTTAAGATTTTTTGTATAATATCCGTTGCATTTGCAGCAAAATATATATTAATTAGAATTTTTGTCGTATATGTTTATCTTGATTTCAATCCACTATATCTAATCCAAAGTTTATCTTTTCTATCCTATAGATTGCTATTATTTAACTAACGGCCACCTAAACGATGCCCTTGAAATGAATATGGTACAGCAGACATTGTTTCTCCTCCAATTATTTTTCTTTGTAAACCACTTATGCGACCTAGGATTTGCTTCAAGTACTTTACAAGAACACTATAACACGAAAATTGGCGTATTTGAGAAAATCGCATATTTGATATTTTTTCTTATAGAAATTTCTGATTTGCGATTTTAGTGGATTTGATTATTTCACTGGTATAATAAAGTTATTACTAACAAGGAGGGATATAATGATGAAGAAAAGAAAAATCCAACTGATACTCCTGCTTATTTCGGAGTGGGTTATCGTCTTCCCGTTTCTAATCAATCGATAAGTTCTTTGTATTGCTGAAAACGCAATTCGAAGAGGGCTGTTAATTGTGAATTTTCTAATACTTGCAGAGATTGGATAAAGTGTTCAATCTCTTTTTGATTACTTCCTTTGGTTTGAAGAAATATACTCATTTTCTTTAAAAATTGCCACGATAATTTCTCAAAAACATCGTATGGACGGAGCATACTCTCCAGCTCTGCTTCAAAGATTGGGATATAGGAGAAAAGCTTGCGCTCCATGAGCTCTGATAAGATATTTAATAGTCCTTGCTTCATATACAATCGATTGTGTACTAACTCTTTAAATTCTTTGGATTTTTCAAGCAAAGAGGTTGATAAAAAAATCAGATCTTGATTGCTTAGGAAGGGCATGGTATTGCAAAAAAGATAGAGTTCAAACCAGGTCCAAGACTCAATAGCATAGAGATAAGTAGTCAAAAACTCCCTATCCTCCTCTGTTAGCAGATAGCTCTTATTTAAGGAATGAATAGCATTTTTAATCACAATGGCATTCAAACAACGATAGGTCTCTGCCATCTGTCCTTGCTCGACTTCCTCCAACAGTTGCTCTAAGCCAGCTATATCTTGGTGGGCAAAGCGATCCACAACCCTCCTACCAATCTGCATATGTGGAGATTCTTGATAGTTGTTGAGTTTGTGCCCAAACTCATCAAAATTCATATTGATCCCTTGGATGGCTAGAATCAACTTATCCGCAGATAGCATAGACTGCCCTAGTTCAAACTTGGACAGCTGAGAAGCTGTTAGTCCAGCACAAGCCACATCTGACTGCTTGAGCTTTCTAGCCAAGCGCAACTCCTTGTAAAATTCTCCCAATTCCATTCTCTCGATCATCTTACCACCTCCTAGCTTTTGCATATTATATCATTATTTTTATAGTTTTGTCAAAATATTCTGACACTTTGGTGATTGAAAAAGCCAGCCTTAAGCTGACTCCATTTTATTCCATGGTATCAAAAGCGAGACTTGGTTTGGCATTGAGGTCCAAGCCTGAGAAGTTTTCTTTGTTCCACTCACTGACGCTGGCATAGGCAATCATTCCTGCATTGTCTCCGCAGAGGCGCAGAGGTGGGATGATGACATTGACATCTGTGATTTCAGCCGCCAGGCGTTCTCTGAGACCTTTATTGGCTGCCACACCACCTGCCACGACAAGGGTTTTAACAGGGTATTTCTCCAAAGCCTTCTTAGTTTTTGCCATAAGAATATCCAAGACAGCTGCTTGGAAGGAAGCACACAAATCCTCTGTGGACAAGCTCGCTCCCTTTTGCTCGGCATTGTGGTGAAGATTGATAAAGGCAGACTTCAAACCAGAGAATGAAAACTCCAGATTATCTTCCTTGATCATGGCACGAGGGAAATCATAAATATCCTGTCCCTGATGAGCTAGCTCGTCAATCTCACGACCAGCAGGATAGGTCAAGCCCATGACACGGCCGACCTTATCATAGGCCTCGCCAACCGCGTCATCTCGCGTTTCCCCAACAATCTTGTAGTCACCAGCCTCCGAAACATAAACCAACTCTGTGTGTCCACCACTGACTAAAAGGGCTAGCAAGGGAAACTCCAAAGGCTCCACACTCTGAGCTGCCATGAGGTGACCAGCCATGTGGTTAACAGGGATAAGTGGAAGTCCATGTGCCCAAGCAAAGGCCTTAGCAGCTGACAAGCCAACTAGCAAGGCTCCGACCAAGCCTGGTCCATAGGTAACTGCCACAGCTGTCACATCCTCTTCTGTAATCTCTGCTTCTGCTAGCGCCTCCTCGATACAGGCTGTAATGACCTCGACATGGTGACGACTGGCTACTTCAGGCACTACGCCCCCAAAACGTTTGTGACTCTCAATTTGACTAGCAATGACATTGGACAAGAGCTCATCGTCGTTTTTCAAGACGGCAACACTAGTCTCATCACAGGATGTCTCAAATGCTAAAATATATCTATCCTTCATCTATTTCTCTCTTCATAATGATGGCGTCCTCGGCTGGATCATGGTAGTAGGCCTTTCGCTCAGCGATGACTGCCATCTTTTCTTTCTTGTAAAATGCTTGCGCTCGGTGATTTGACTTTCTGACTTCGAGGAAAATCTCCTTGTCTGTCGGCAATTGAGCAAACAAGGCTGACGCAATTCCCTGACCCTGATAGGTTTGTTTGACAGCGATTTGCAGGACTTCTGCTTCAAAAAGATTCTCCTGTACAGCTAGAAATCCAATCACTTCGGCCCCATCATAAGCTAGAACATACCAAGTCTGATCTTGGGACAGGTCTGCTTGGATTTGCTCCAGCGTCCAAGGACTGACTGGGTAAACAGCTATCATAACAGCGTAGATGGCTTGAGCTAGGTCAGGCTGTTGTTGGATTCGTTTGATTTCTATCATAGGCGTTTAATGTAAGACTCGCCAGATTCAGTGTGATTCTTGAGCCAGTTTTCCTCAGCCTCGACACGCTTGAGGTAGTTCGGCACAAAATCATGCAAGGAGTCTGCTTCCTTGTCCCAGGCCCAGAGAGCTAGATTGGCTGCATTAGGCAAGGTTTCTTTGAAATTAGTCCTTGGCAAGTGTTCTTGAATCTGCTCCACAAAGGGGGCAACTTCTCCGACAAAGGTTATCTGACTAGCGCCCTTGATTAGCTCAATCACTCTCTCAAAGGAAAGGTGCGCTTCTGGCATGACAGGTTTAGCATTTTCATAAAATCCTGCGTACACATTATTGCGACGCGCATCCATCAAAGGAACGAAGAGACCTTCTTGTTGGTAGGGCACCAGAGCCAAGAGGCTAGACATACCAACCAACTCAATGTTCAGAGTATGAGCCAAAGTCTTGGCAGTTGCGACCGCAATTCGCAAGCCTGTGTAGCTACCTGGTCCTTCCGCCACCACGATTCGGTCCAAGTCCTTGGGAGTCCAGTCCAAACTCGTCATCAAAAAATCGATGGCAGGCATGAGGGTAATACTGTGATTTTTCTTGATGTTAATAGTAGTCTCAGCAAGAACCTGCTTGTCCTCTAAAATAGCGAGAGAAAGAGCCTTGCTGGACGTATCAAAAGCTAATACTTTCATAACACATTCCTATCTTTTTGTCTGCTTACTATTATACTACAAAAGCTGGCACATGGGAATTTTCTTTGCCCCTAAACAAGAGTGCCCTCACTTAACTAAAAATAATTTAAAAAAATGTTCACTTTTCCTTTTCTTTTACGAATATAAAAGTGAACAAGAAAAAAGGAGGAAAGTTCAATGACAAATTTTGACGTTCTTGACAATCAATTTTTATCCTTATCTGAAAATGAATTATCAGATATTGATGGCGGTCTCGCTCCCTTGGTTATCTTTGGAGTAGCAGTATCTTGGAAAGCTATTGCAGGTGGAACAGCACTTATAGGTTCTGGTTTGGCAGCTGGTTATTTTTTAGGAGAAGATTAATATGATGAAAGATTTGAACAACTATTGTGAAATTTCTAATAAGGAATTGCAAGAAATAAAGGGTGGCTTTGGTGTAGGTGTTGGTATCGCTTTATTTATGGCAGCTTATACCATTGGAAAAGACCTTCGTAAAAAATTTGGTAAGTCATGCTAAATAAAAAACACATTTTTAGAAAGATAAATTTTATTATCTTTATCTCTTACAGTTTGCTCAGCATTCTCAATGATTTAAACATGACTACTATCCCTTTACCAATTGATTTATCTGTTTGTATTGTTTTATTTTTATGCTTCAACTCTATTTTTGAACAGAAGAATCATTAACATAAAACTAATAAGCTATGAAAATTCGATTGTCATGTCATTTTAGAAAAATGCAAAGACCACCTCATCTTGATAGATGGGGTGGAATTTTCCTGTCGTAAATCTACTATCTCTACATCCCCAAACAAAAATGCCCCAGCATGAGCAGGGCATCTAAGCATTTAATCCAAAGTAAAATACAAACCAAACGACATAGGTTACGAGGAGGAGAAAAATCGAGTAGAGAGTCACAAAGGTAATTTTCCACAAGAACTTGCTTTGTCGTTGTTCCAGTTTGGCAAATAGAAGATTCCCCGCATAAACGCAAGCAACAAAAACAATAAAAGCTACCAAGCGAGCTCCGATAGCAAAAGCAAATAAGTTATACATAGGGCAACCTCCTTGACTTAAAAACTATATGGAATTATGACAAGCAATAAATTTCACTTCCGTTATCAATATAACACATTTTCTTCGTTTTTGCAAGCGCTTACTAAAGGAATTATCCCATGACTTTCTCGTTTCCGTCTTTTACTAATTTTTCATTTTGTGGTATAATTGAAATAATTGTAACGAATCAAGGTCAATCTAGACACAAAATGGAATGAAATCAAGCAAATCTATGCTAAAAGTTTGGAATAAGCTGACCTGTAAAATAGAAAGGAACTATATGATTTACAAAGTTTTTTATCAAGAAACAAAAGAACGTAGCCCACGTCGTGAAACAACACGCGCACTTTACCTAGACATCGATGCCAGCTCAGAACTTGAGGGCCGTATCGCTGCTCGCCAACTTGTCGAAGAAAATCGCCCAGAGTACAATATCGAATATATCGAACTCTTGTCTGACAAATTGCTAGATTACGAAAAAGAAACTGGCGCCTTCGAAATTACGGAGTTCTAATATGGCCTATACTCTTAAACCTGAAGAAGTCGGCGTTTTTGCCATCGGTGGTCTGGGAGAAATCGGGAAAAACACATACGGAATTGAATACCAAGACGAGATTATCATCGTCGATGCTGGGATTAAATTCCCAGAAGATGACTTGCTTGGTATCGACTATGTTATCCCTGACTACTCTTACATAGTCGACAATATCGACCGCGTCAAGGCTGTTTTGATTACACACGGACACGAGGACCACATCGGTGGGATTCCTTTCCTACTCAAGCAAGCAAATGTCCCTATCTATGCTGGACCGCTTGCCTTGGCTTTGATCCGTGGAAAACTCGAAGAACACGGCCTCTTGCGCAACGCCAAACTTTACGAAATTAACCATAATACTGAGTTGACCTTTAAAAATCTCAAGGCAACTTTCTTTAGAACTACTCACTCTATTCCAGAGCCTTTGGGGATTGTCATTCATACTCCTCAAGGGAAAATCGTCTGTACGGGTGACTTCAAGTTCGACTTTACTCCAGTTGGAGAACCTGCAGACTTGCACCGTATGGCTGCTCTTGGTGAAGAAGGCGTGCTCTGTCTCCTGTCTGACTCAACAAATGCAGAAGTGCCAACCTTTACCAACTCTGAAAAAGTCGTTGGTCAGTCCATCATGAAGATTATCCAAGGCATTGAAGGACGTATCATCTTTGCATCCTTTGCCTCAAATATCTTCCGTCTCCAACAAGCAACAGAAGCTGCTGTTAAGACTGGACGTAAGATTGCGGTCTTTGGTCGTTCTATGGAAAAGGCCATTGTCAACGGAATCGATCTTGGCTACATCAAAGCTCCTAAGGGAACCTTTATCGAGCCAAATGAAATCAAAGACTACCCTGCAGGCGAGGTTCTGATCCTCTGTACAGGTAGTCAGGGAGAGCCGATGGCAGCCCTCTCTCGTATCGCCAACGGAACCCACCGTCAGGTGCAACTCCAACCAGGCGATACTGTTATCTTCTCTTCAAGTCCAATCCCTGGAAATACGACTAGCGTCAACAAGCTGATTAACATCATTTCAGAAGCTGGTGTCGAAGTTATCCACGGTAAGGTTAACAATATCCATACATCTGGACACGGTGGTCAGCAAGAGCAAAAACTCATGCTCCGCTTGATTAAGCCAAAATACTTCATGCCTGTCCACGGTGAATACCGCATGCAAAAAGTCCACGCTGGACTAGCGGTAGATACTGGTGTTGAGAAGGACAATATCTTTATCATGAGCAATGGCGATGTACTTGCCCTTACTGCTGATTCTGCTCGTATCGCAGGCCATTTCAACGCCCAAGACATCTATGTCGATGGAAATCGTATCGGTGAAATCGGTGCTGCTGTCCTCAAAGACCGTCGTGATCTATCCGAAGACGGTGTCGTTCTAGCAGTCGCAACTGTTGACTTCAAGTCTCAAATGATTCTGTCTGGTCCAGACATCCTCAGCCGAGGCTTTGTCTACATGAGAGAATCTGGCGACTTGATTCGCCAAAGCCAGCGCATCCTCTTCAATGCCATTCGTATCGCACTGAAAAATAAGGATGCTAGCGTGCAATCTGTCAATGGTGCCATTGTCAACGCTATTCGCCCCTTCCTCTATGAAAATACAGAACGTGAACCGATCATCATCCCTATGATCCTCACACCAGATGAAGAATAAATCATAAAACAGCCCCGATTTTCGGAGCTGTTTTTCTCTATGCTTTCTTTTCTTGATTTTTAGAAATACTACGATTTTTACCTTCCAGATACACCATCAAAATAGAAATATCTGCTGGGTTTACTCCCGAAATACGGCTAGCTTGACCAATAGTTTCTGGATTGATAAGTTTGAACTTCTGGCGAGCTTCTGTCGCGATAGAATCAATATCATCCCAGTCGATATTGGCTGGAATGCGTTTTTCTTCCATGCGTTTCATCTTAGCAACCTGGTCCATGGCTTTGGAAATATAGCCTTCGTACTTGATTTCTGTTTCAATCAATTCGATAATCTTGTCATCCAAGTCCTCTGCAGCTGGTCCGATGAAGGCTACCACATCTTGGTAAGAAACTTCTGGACGGCGAAGGAATTCCTTGGCTGTCACTGCATCGGTCAACGGTTTAAAGCCCATCTCCTCAACCTTGGCATTTGTTTCCTTGACTGGCTTGAGTTTGATACTATCTAGGCGCTTCATCTCATTGTCAAATTGATTTTTCTTAATTTCAAAACGAGCCCAGCGTTCATCATCCACAAGGCCAATCTCGCGTCCCATCTCGGTCAAACGCATATCAGCATTGTCATGACGGAGGATGAGGCGGTATTCAGCTCGACTGGTCAAGAGACGGTAGGGTTCAATGGTTCCCTTGGTCACCAAGTCATCAATCATCACCCCGATATAACCATCACTCCGCTTCAAAATCAATTCAGGCTTATCTTGGATTTTCAGAGCCGCATTGATCCCAGCGATAATCCCTTGACCTGCTGCCTCTTCGTAACCTGACGTTCCATTTGTCTGACCAGCAGTGAAGAGACCTGAGATTTTCTTGGTTTCCAAAGTCGCACGCAACTGATGAGGCAAGACCATATCGTACTCAATGGCATAACCTGTTCGCATCATCTCTGCATTTTCCAACCCTTTGATGGAATGAACCAACTCACGTTGGACATCCTCAGGCAGACTAGTTGATAGTCCTTGGACATAGACTTCCTCAGTATTGCGCCCTTCTGGCTCAAGGAAGAGTTGGTGGCGTTCCTTGTCCGCAAAGCGCACAATCTTGTCTTCAATTGACGGGCAGTAACGAGGCCCCACTCCCTTGACCACACCTGTAAACATAGGCGCACGGTGGAGGTTGTTTTGAATAATCTCATGACTGGTACCATTGGTGTAGGTCAACCAGCACGGTACTTGGTCTTTAACATAATCTTCATCACGTGACGTGTATGAGAAGTGATTAGGTGCTTCGTCTCCTGGCTGAATTTCTGTCACATCGTAGTTGATAGAAGAAGCCTTGACACGTGGAGGCGTTCCTGTCTTGAAACGACCGATTTCGAGGCCCAATTCCTTGAGATTGTCAGCTAGGTTAATAGAAGCTAGGCTGTGGTTAGGACCTGATGAGTACTTGAGGTCTCCGATGATAATTTCCCCACGGAGAGCCGTCCCTGTCGTCACGATAACAGCCTTTGAAGCATACTCTTGATGGGTCGCTGTACGAACACCGACAACCTTACCATCTTCCACCAAAATCTCATCAATCATGGTTTGACGAAGGGTCAGATTTTCTTGATTTTCAACTGTCTTGCGCATCTCCTTAGAGTAAAGTTCCTTGTCAGCCTGCGCACGAAGGGCACGAACAGCTGGCCCCTTCCCGGTGTTAAGCATCTTCATCTGGATGTAAGTCTTGTCAATGGTCTTGGCCATTTCACCACCGAGGGCATCGAC
This sequence comes from Streptococcus sp. 53, assembly GCF_013276565.1. Classification (GTDB taxonomy): domain Bacteria; phylum Bacillota; class Bacilli; order Lactobacillales; family Streptococcaceae; genus Streptococcus. The sequence goes on along the minus strand of NZ_VMLG01000001.1, from coordinate 38,980 downwards.
TTCACGCACAACGATCCCCTTGGCAGAACCACCTATAGAGGGATTACAAGGCATGAAAGCCAGCATTTCAATGTTGATAGTCGCAAGCAAGACCTTACAATCCATACGGCTAGCAGCTAAGGAAGCCTCGACCCCAGCATGTCCCGCACCGATTACAATAATATCGTATTCTTCAGTAAAATTATATGTCATGTTTCTCTCCTATTCCTCAAGATGAATGTGTCTTAGTTGGCCGTCCCAATCTGGCAGGGCTATTTTTAAAAAGGCTGGAACTAGATTGATACCCTCAAGCTTGTCTATGTCAATCCATTCACAGGGCTGCCTTTTCTCATCTTCCTGCATGGTCAATGGGGCATCTTCAAGCAAATCCACCAGATAATGAAACTCGATATTGTGATAGGAAACACCGTCCTGTTCAAAACGATTTTCAACTACGAAAGCTAGCTGTCCAGCTTGAGCTTTTACACCCAGTTCTTCCCTCACTTCACGGACTACCGCGTCTTCCGTGCTTTCATTGACTTGAATCGCACCGCCGATAGTGTAATACTTACCCTTATCTTTGGTGACTAGAAGCTTGCGATTTTGGACAATCAAGGCTGTCGCCCGAACACCAAAAACCGTATTGTCTACTTTTGTCCGAAAGTCTTGTTGAGTCATTCTTGTCCTTTCCCTTAAACGATACAAAAACAGTCAAAACTCCAAAGAAGTGCAGGACAAAAAAGCCTGCAACATCCATGAGCTTTGACCATCATTTCTATTGCTGTTATTATTGTAGCAAATTGAGAAAATTTGTCAATCTAAATGTACTGACAAACTTGTCCATCGCGGTAGGCATTGTCAATCAAACCACCACCTAGACACTCTTCACCATCGTAAAAGACAACTGCCTGTCCTGGTGTAATCGCGCGTTGCGGTTCTGCAAAGATGACCTCTGCCTTGTCTCCTTTGACATGGACGATCACCTTAGAATCAGGCTGACGGTAGCGGAATTTAGCTGTGCATTCGAGCGTAAATTCCTCTGGCATCTCACGAGTAAAGTGGACTTGGCTAGCCTCTAGGCTGGTTGACATGAGCGAATCATGGTAGAATCCTTGTCCGACATAGAGGATATTCTTGCTTAGGTCTTTTCCAACAACGAACCAAGGAGCATTGTCACCGCCGTGTTGTCCACCGATACCAAGTCCGCCACGCTGACCAATCGTATAGTACATAAGCCCTGCATGCTCGCCCATATCGCGACCATCTACAGTCATCATGCGACCAGGTTGAGCTGGCAGGTAGTTGCTGAGAAAGTTTTTAAAGTTCTTTTCTCCGATAAAACAAATCCCTGTCGAGTCTTTCTTCTTGGCAGTCGCAAGGCCTGCTTCTTCTGCGAGTCTGCGAACTTCAGGCTTTTCTAAATGTCCCAGTGGGAACATGGTTTTTTGAAGTTGTTCTTGCGAAAGCTGGCTGAGGAAATAGGTTTGGTCCTTGCCATTGTCCACGCCACGAAGCATGTGAACGATGCCATCCTCATCACGCGCCACTCGGGCATAATGCCCAGTCGCAACATAATCTGCACCCAAAGTCATGGCATAGTCCAAAAAGGCCTTGAATTTGATTTCCTTGTTGCACATAACATCTGGATTTGGCGTGCGTCCTGCACGGTATTCCGCTAGGAAATACTCAAAAACGCGGTCCCAGTACTCTTTTTCAAAATTGACAGAGTAGTAAGGAATGCCAATCTGGTCTGCCACAGCAGCCACATCCTTGTAATCTTCGGTCGCCGTACAGACGCCGTTTTCATCTGTGTCGTCCCAGTTCTTCATGAAGATACCGATCACATCGTAGCCCTGCTCCTTGAGAAGAAGAGCCGTCACCGACGAATCGACACCACCACTCATCCCCACAACAACACGTGTTTTAGAGTTATCACTCATGGTAAGTCTCCCATCTATTCGTTTATTTATACCCCTCAAAATTCTATTTACTATGACTTTCAATAGAATTTATTTGAGTACAGTCATTTCGTTTGCTTTTAGTAGTAAAATGGTCTGGAGACCATTTTAGCCTATCATCTTAAAATGGAAATATGATAGGCAACGAGTCGCAGGCATAACTTGAGTTCGCTCAATTAGTCTGGGAGACTGATTGAGGTTATAAATCAGACAAGCTCAGCTTGCATCTCATTTCGAGTTAACGACGTAATAAAAGATAAACGAAATGACTAGTTCACGATTGAAGGTCGTGTGTGCTTTAACGATTGAAGGTCGCTTGAGCAGTATTCATTATAACATGCTTGGTTGGAGAAGACAAGAAAGAGGCTGTCAATCGACCAACCTCTTATTCTAAACCTATCAATCTAGCACTTTTTAGCTTCATTCGCTTTCTTAGCAACTGCAATCTGGTATTTCACTTGGTCAAACCCTGTACCCCCCAAGGAATTTCGTCTTTGAACAGCAGTTTTAGGTTGCAAGTAGACATAAATATCCTCGGTAATGAGGGAATGATAGGTTTGTAATTCCTCCAAAGTCCAATCTTGAATATTTTTAGCAGACTTGATAGAGTCTAACACTAATCTTCCTACAACCTCATGAGCTTCTCTAAATGGCAAGCCTTTCCCTGCCAAATAATCTGCCAACTCAGTCGCATTTGAAAAGTCCTTCTCTGTAGACTCTTGCATTTTTTCCTTGTTTACCTGCAAACTAGATAACATACCTGCCAATACATCGAGGGAATTTAAAATCGTTTCGACCGTGTCAAACATTCCTTCCTTATCCTCTTGCAGATCCTTATTATAAGCTAAAGGCAAGGACTTCATGACTGTCAACAGTCCAAACAGATTCCCATAGACTCTACCAGTCTTTCCTCGAATCAACTCAGCCATATCTGGATTTTTCTTTTGGGGCATAATAGAGGAACCTGTTGTAAACGTATCCGACAAGGTAATGAATTGGTACTCAAAACTACACCAATTGATCATTTCTTCACAAAAACGGCTCATGTGCATCATGAGTATGCTGGCATTTGATAGAAATTCTAAGATAAAATCGCGGTCACTAACAGCATCCAAAGAATTTGTATAAGGTTGCTTAAACTCTAACAAATCGCTAGACAATTGGCGATCAATGGGGAAAGTCGTTCCTGCCAGAGCTGCCGCACCTAGAGGGCATAGGTCTGTATGCTTCTGGTTAAATTCAAAACGTTCACTGTCTCTTTGAAACATATTGTAGTAAGCCATCAGGTGGTGGGCAAAACTAATAGGCTGGGCATGTTGCAGATGGGTATAGCCTGGCATGATCGTCTCCACATGATTTTCCGCCAAGTCTAATAAAACACCTTTGAGATGAGCTAGTTTATCTAGGACATGACCTAGTTGCTCCTTGAGATACAAGTGCATATCTGTCGCAACTTGGTCATTTCGAGAACGAGCTGTATGTAGCTTCCCTGCAAGGGGACCAATTTTTTCTGTCAGTAACACTTCCATATTCATATGAATATCTTCGTTTCCGATATCAAAGTCAAGTTGGCCTGCCTCTAGCTCTTCTAAAAGCTCTTTCAACCCTTCTTGAATCTTTTCTGACTCATTCAAACTCAAAATGCCCGTCTGACCCAACATCTGAACGTGGGCTAAAGAACCAATCACATCAAATTTAGCTAATTTCTGGTCAAAAGATATACTCGCACCAAAGCGCTCTACCCAGTCTTCGACAGTACCTTCAAAGCGACCACCCCATAATTTTGTATTCTTAGCCATATCACATCCACCTCTCTAGTCAATCGTCCTATTTGGCGCTTTTTTGAACCTCAGAATGAACCTTGGTTGGAAGTCCCCACAACTTAATAAAGCCAACAGCTGCATCTTGGTCAAAGGTATCTGCACTGGTATACGTCGCCAAATTTTCATCGTAAAGAGAATTTGGTGATTTCCGAGCCACGACCTGAGCACTTCCCTTATAGAGTTTGACTTTTGCAGTCCCATTGACAACTTTTTGAGTCTCTTTAATATAAGCAATCAAGGCTTGTGTAGCCGGACTAAACCACAAAGCATTATAAATGAGATTTGATAATTCATTTTCTATGATTGGTTTAAAATGAGCCACTTCTCTCACAAGCGTCAAGTCCTCAATTTCCTTATGAGCTGTCAGCAAGGTCACTGCCCCTGGACACTCATAGATTTCTCTTGATTTAATCCCAACCAAACGATTTTCCACGTGGTCAATCCGTCCGACCCCATGTTTTCCAGCTATTTCATTGAGTTTTTGAATCAAATCTGCCAATTTTAGCACTTCTCCATTGAGAGAAACTGGAACACCTTCACTAAACTCAATTTCAATGTATTCTGGCGTATCTGGAGCTTGCTCTGGAGAAGTTGTGATGCCAAAGGCTTCTTCTGGAGCCTGATTCCATGGATTTTCCAAAACACCACACTCATTAGCACGTCCCCAAAGATTTTGGTCAACAGAGTAGGGATTGTCAAGGTCAGCAGGAACAGGTACTCCATTTTCCTTAGCATAATGAATTTCTTCCTCCCGAGACCATTTCCATTCACGAACTGGCGCAATCACTTTTAAATTGGGATCCAAGGCTGCAATCGATACTTCAAAACGTACTTGGTCATTCCCCTTACCTGTACAACCATGAGCAATTGTAGTCGCTCCTGTCTGATGCGCTATTTCAACCAATTTTTTAGAAATAAGAGGGCGGCTCAAGGCAGATACCAAGGGGTACTTTTGTTCATAGTAGGCATGTGACTGGAGAGCTACTAGCACATAATCTGTAGCAAATTCGTCCTTGACATCAATGACATAAGATTCGACTGCCCCAACCTTGAGAGCCTTATCATGGATGAAATCTAAGTCTTTCCCTTCACCCACATCCATACAAACTGCAACAACATCATAGTCTTTCTTCAGCCAGGTAATAGCAACTGATGTGTCTAAACCGCCAGAATAGGCCAAAATTACTTTTTCTTTACTCATATTCTTTTCCTTCTTTCTATTTTTCAATGGACGCTTTAAAGGCATCCTCAATGAGTTTGTCTAATTCTCCAGACTCCTTCAACTTTTGAATGGTTTTATCGACTGCCTCTTTTAATTCCTTGCTATCTTTTTTCATGGCGACCGCGTAGGAATCATCTTGCTCTTTTTCAAAATTGAGGTCTGCGATTGCTAAATCAGGATTATTTTCCACAAATCCCTTGGCAACTGGTTCTTCAAAGATAACGGCATCCACTTGTCCTGATTTTAAATCTGTAATTAAATTCCCATTTTTAGGCAGAGATACGAGGGATGAATTTTGTAGCAAATCTTTCGCCATCGTCTCTTGAATCGAACCTTTCTGCGCTCCGACCTTTTTCTGCGCCAAGTCGTTGACAGACTGATAAGTGGCTAAATCAGATTTTTTGACAATGAGCTTATTTTTTGAAGTATAGTAGGGAGTTGAAAAGTCAAACACCTTGCTCCGTTCATCTGTCTTAGAAACACCAGATATGGCAAGATCGGCTTTTCCTGATTGAACACTAGCCAGTACATTGTCAAAACTCATGGGTGATAGTTCCAATTCGACACCTAGTTCTGTTGCGATAGCCTTGGCTAATTCAATATCTGAACCCACAATCTGATTTTTCCCATCAACCACTTTTTGGTATTCAAATGGAGCAAAATCTGGATTGAGGGCTACAACCAATTTTCCTTTGGACTTGATAGCTTCAATTCCAGCCGATTGATTGTTACTACAAGCAAATAGTAGGGGGAGCATCACTAAACCAAACATCGTCATCAACACCTTCTTCATCTTATTCATAACAAAGCCTCCTTTATGTTTATTCTTTTTGGTTGTATAAATAATACTCCTATCCTCATCGTTTGTCAAGCCTAAATTGAAAAATTTTTCAATTTGAAACAAAAAAACCTAGAAATACTACATAAAAATGTCATTCCTAGGCGTATTTATGCTATTTATCTTTGGAAAACATGAGTATTCAGTCAGTTAAAATGAGCTGAACGGACTCATTCCCCCTCGCCCAATTCAATGATCCGATGACATTGTTGGGCTACATAAGCATCGTGGGTCACAATAATAACTGTTTTCCCCTCGCGATTCATCTCTAAGAGAAACTTCAAGACCAAATCTCTATTTTCAGGATCCAGCGAACCTGTTGGTTCATCGGCTAAAATCAGCTGACTGGGTTTTAAGATAGCTCTAGCAACTGCAATTCGTTGTTGCTCCCCACCAGATAACTCGGAAACCTTTTGATGCAACGTAGCTGACAAACCTACTCTCTCTAAAATCTCTTCCACCTTTTTGAGCTTGTCTTTCTTGGACAATTTCACATATTTCAGCGCCAGCATGAGATTGTACTCGACCGTTTCATCATCAATCAGGGCAAAATTTTGAAACAGATAAGAGATATGTTCACGGATTATTGTTTGCGACTTGGCAGAATTGACCGCTAGATTTGTCTGGTCAAAAATCTCATACCGTCCGCTATAATCACCATCTATCAAACCCAATAAATTTAACAAGGTCGACTTACCACTACCACTTTTGCCAACAATGGCTACCAAATCCCCCTGATCAATCCTGAGAGATAAGTTATCCAAAATCACTTTTCCCCCAATGGTTTTGGTAATATTTTCCAACTCAATCATAAGATGCCCCCTTTCAATAACTCTACTAGACTTCTTTTCTCCATCCTAGAAGCCAAGGCTAGCACAAATAGTATATCCAAACATGTAAAGCCTGCAAACAGCAGGAGTGGCAAGAGCGCATGGGCAAAGAAAATCAAGACTAGAAGAGGCAGACTATAGCCCAGCAAGAGCAGAACGAGGAGAGGACGGTAGCGATCGACCAGTTTCCACCCCATAAACTTCTTGGTAATAATATCCCTGCGCTTCAACAAGAAAGTAGTAACGAGTAAAAAGTAGGAGACAATCATACTGAGAAGAGCAAATAAGGCAAAAAGAACGTTAAAATTACGAACAGAATCCCGATAGGTATCAACTATCCCCTCTTGAATTGCTTGAATCGATGAAAATTTTAAATAGCTACCATCAGATAAGTTATCGACTAACTCTGTAATCACTTTTTGATTTTGTTCTGTATTTTCAATTTTCATCGGATTATTTAAGCCAGTTGTTGACAGGGAGGCTTTCTCATCCCACATCATATCAGAATCATTGACCAAGCTAATAATTGGATTGGAGAGATTTTCCTTTCGCTTATCACTATATGGGAAAAATGACCAATCTCCTTCATAATAGGCAATCTCGACATCCATCTCCTCTATCGTTCGTTTTTGCTGCTCTTCATACTTCATCGAATGAAAGGCAATTAACTTCCCCAAGAGCTGATTTTTATCTTCTTCACCTTTCGTACTTGCTGGCATCAAAATAACTTTTTTAATACCGGTATCTGGTAGCTTGAATCCCTTGCTCTTTAGAAAATTGCGATTGGCATAGTAAACATCCACCGTATCTGTTAACTGATATTGCTGAATCTGTTCTGATTGGACAAAATTTTTTACAGGAAGACTGCTACTCTGCACATAGCCCGCCTGCGTTTTTTCTACCAAATCCTGATAAAATCGATAGAAATAATCCAATGCCTTCCCTGAGCCTGCTAGCTCTTCTTGCCACAGATTATCATTGAGTTTGAAGGTTTCTAAGGTCAGGTAATTGCCTTGGCTTACCCACTGTTGCTGATAAGCAAGTTCTTTGTTTTCTTGTTCTAGACTTCTGCCCACCCCAATCAGTAAGGCTGTCAGTAAAATAGTTGTCCCTATTTTCATCACATAATTGAAGATGAGACCAAGTTTGACAGATGAAAAACCTTTCAACATGGAACTGACTGTCATTTTCTGAATCATCAGGTAGGTCAGCCAACTGATGAACAAATACAACTGTAAAAGCAGAAATTGGGATAAGAGTAAACTTGGGAACAGAAGTTTTGGTCTGTAGTCCAGCACTAAAAATAGTCCCAAGTCAATGATAAGACTTCCACCCAAGAGAAGATAAAAATTAGTCTTTACAAAACCAGCTAAAATCGCTCTACTTTGGAAACCAAGTAACTTTTGAACCCCCACTCGTTTCATCTCCATCATCGGCTGATAAACTGTCATTAAAATCACAAGCAAGATTGCCAAGATAAAGATAATGATAGATAGTAACAACTCTTGATTTAGCACTCCAACCTGACTTCGGTAAGTGGGTTCTAATAAAATCGTCTTATCTATCTGGAAAAAATCACTCCACTTTTGTAGAATGGTATCGCGATCTATCTCTTTGCTGGAGGTAATCATGTAGCGCCCATTTACAGTATGGGATTTATCCTCAATATAGGATTGGAAGGTCTGGAGTCGAATGAGTTTCACCTTTAAAAAGGTGGGAATGGTTCCTAGATTATTGGGAAGATCCTGGTTGCTGTAGACCCCCTTCTCATTCTTTGAAAAATCAAGAGAAGTCAGACCGAACTCCTGATAGGGGAAGGTTTCCTTATTAAAAACACCAGCCTTGACGGCTTCATCGCCATTATCTACTTTGATAATAGAGACCTTGTCTTGATTTGCAACCTCTTCAAAAAATTGGAGAATCGTTTCTGTCGGTTTAGTGACATCTTTCAAGTACAAGTCAAATGAATAGGTTGTCTTGCCCATCTCCTGAATCCGCACTATTTCACGTGTAACATTTACATTCAGGACAAAAAACGTAGTACACAGCAAGAGCAGGAGCATACAAAGATGACTGATTTTTTTCATAGAGATACCTCCCGTGAAGAAACTCCCTCTCCAAAAGGGGAGGGAGAGTTTTAATTAAAATCCATAGAAATATTCCATTCCCGTTGGTGGGAATTTGATGATTGAAGCCCGAGCCCATACCTCAGCATCTGCACGATCTTTAGAGATTTTACTTCCATCTTTAACAGTTGCTGTATGAGATCGAGTAGAATGTAAATAATCAGAATATCCAAAAGTTCCTGTCCAACCTACTCCATAGTTCCATTGACCACCATCAACCCATACTGCTAAAGCATTTGTAGTAGCAAGTATACTACATACCATTAAAGATGCAACACCAATTTTAACTAATTTTCTCATGATTTATTTCTCCTATTATCGAGAGCTGTTCCGTAAAAACAGCTATAGTAATTTATCAACAAGTATCGTAGTCCATTGGACTCACCTTCCTTTCTTTTACTTAATCAAAATTTTATAAGAGCCATCCCCAAGGGAAGAAAATAGCCATCCATAACATAAATAACAACAGACGATATACTTTTTTATACATTTGATACCTCCTTAGTACTTCATCATCTTGATTGTAAAATACAATATACCTTGTCGTAAAATTTGTTAACCTTTTTCACAAATTTATTTTAGATTTCTTTTCTACTTTTTATATTACTATGATACAATATTTTTAATCAGTTTCAATTTATTGTTAACTTTTTTCACGAAAAGGAGGAAATCATGCGCTACGATTTTGGAAATGTTTATAAAGAAATACGTGAGTCAAAAGGTTTGACCCAAGAAGAGGTCTGTGGAAATGTTCTCTCAAGAACCAGCCTATCAAAGATTGAAAGTGGTAAGGCAACTCCTAAATATGAAAATATGGAGTTTCTTCTCCGTCAAATCAATATGAGTTTTGAAGAGTTTGACTATATTTGCCATCTCTACCACCCAAGTGAACGATCAACTATCATGCAGACTTTTCTAAAAATGGCTTCTATTAGTGGTACGAGCGACTTAAGTAAATTACTCAAAAAATGTCAACATTATCTAAAAACACATCATGATTTCCCCATCCAGCAGTTACAAGATATGCTCGAAATCGTTATCTACATCCGTGAAAATAGGATAGAAAAATTGTCAAGTAAGGTTGACAACATTGTAAATAGATTATGGGATAAGATTGAGAAACAAGATACTTGGTATGAGAGCGACCTCAAAGTCCTTAATACCATTCTCTTTGCTTTTCCTATAGAGTATATTCATCAGATTACCGGAAAAATTCTCGAACGACTAGAGGTTTATAAACACTATAGTTCTATCTTTCAGCTTCGTATGATGTTACTTCTGAATCTCTCAACTCTTTATCTTTACAATGGTGATAAGTTGCTTTGCAAACAGCTTTGCTACACTCTCTTAGAGGAGGCAAAAGCAAGCAAACAGTATGATACACTTGCGTTTGCCTATATTCGTATCGGCATTTGTGCTAATGATGCTCAGTTAATAGAGAATGGACTCTCCTTAGCTAAACTAGTAGAAGATGAACACTTACTAACAGAGCTAGAGCGTGAAGTTAACATCTTTGTAAACAAAAAAGAAAGCCATTGAGACTTCCTTTTCTATATTTTCTTAATACCAGCCATTGTTAAGCCAGAAGTTTTTAGCGGCTGTCCATGAACCGTAACGTCCTGCAACGTAGGCATCTGCTACACGTTCTTGGTTTTCAGCTGAGTAGTCACCGTTCAAGTATGAATCTGTCAATTGGTAACGTCCGATATAACGTCCGTTTGTAGCTGTGTAGCTACCGCCTGATTCTTTTTGAGCGATCCATTCTTTGGCTTCTGCTTCAGATCCGCTTACAGTTGAAGCAACTGTTTCTTCTGCTACTGCTTCGCTTGCTACTGGAGTTTCTTCCACTACTTCTGTAGTTTCTGTCACTGGAGCTGAAACAGCCTCATCTTGAGCAGCTGGTGCCGCATAAGTAGCTGGCGCTGGTGTTGTAGCAGGCGCTACAGGGCCATCGATAACCAACTCTTGACCAACATAAATCAAATGAATGTTATCAATGTGGTTGTTTTCTGCCAATTTTTCAACAGTTGTGTTATGAGTTTCAGCGATTTCTGAAAGTGTATCACCTTCTTTAACAGTGTAAGTTGATGATTCTTGAGCAGATACAAATGATGGAGCAAATACTGCAAACAAGGCAGCTACTCCTGCAAGAGTTGTTTTAATCTTTTTAGTTGTTGATTTCATATTTGAAAATTCTCCTTCTTTCTATAGTTCTATGATACCCTTTAAATGTTACTGTTTCTTGACACTTTTATGTAGAAATATTACAAAATTATTTTTTATTTCCCTAAATAAGGTCTTTTTTGTCATAAAAGATACTATTTTTATGCTATTTGTAGTGTAAAAAGGTTTTCATCCACAATTAAAGCCAAGACCCTCATTCTTTGATATAATAGAGATAAGAATTTTTATAAGGGGAAACTGATGAAATCACTTCGTTTTCAATCTGTCTTTGATATCATCGGACCAGTTATGATTGGCCCATCTAGTAGCCATACCGCTGGCGCTGTTCGTATTGGGAAGATTGTCTCTTCTATTTTTGATGATACTCCGACAGAAGTCGAATTCCAACTATTTAACTCATTTGCCAAAACCTATCGTGGTCACGGAACAGACCTAGCCCTTGTTGCAGGCATTTTGGGCATGGATACAGATGATCCTGAAATCCCAAACAGTCTGGAGATTGCCCACAAGCGTGGCATTAAGATTGTCTGGACCATTCAGAAAGACAGTAATGCTCCTCATCCAAACACCACTAAAATTACCGTCAAAAATGCTCACAAGACCATCAGCGTGACTGGTATTTCTATAGGTGGAGGAAATATTCAGGTAACCGAACTCAATGGCTTTGCCGTCTCTCTCAATATGAATACACCGACTATCATCATTGTTCATCAAGATATTCCAGGTATGATTGCCCTCGTAACAGAGGCTCTTTCTCGCTATGGTATCAATATCGCCCAGATGAATGTCACTCGTGAAAAAGCTGGTGAAAAAGCCATTATGATTATCGAAGTTGACAGTCGCAACTGTGATGAGGCCATCGAAGAAATTCGAAAAATCCCTCATCTCCACAATGTCAATTTCTTTAAATAGGAGGAAGCATGTTTTATTCTATCAAAGAATTGGTCGAGCAGGCAGAACTAGACTTTCAAGGAAATGTCGCAGAACTCATGATTACAACAGAGTTTGAATTGACCGGTCGCGAACGTGAAGAAGTCTTCCTTCTCATGGAACGCAATCTGGAAGTCATGAAAGCCTCTGTCCAACTTGGTCTCAATGAAAATAAATCTCGTAGTGGCCTGACAGGTGGAGATGCTGCCAAATTGGATCACTACATCGAAAACGGAAAAACTCTGTCAGATTATACGATTCTCTCGGCTGCCCGAAATGCCATCGCAGTCAATGAACACAATGCCAAAATGGGCTTGGTTTGTGCCACTCCAACCGCTGGAAGTGCTGGCTGTCTGCCATCCGTTCTCACTGCTGCTATTGAAAAATTAGACCTCAGCCATGAGCAACAACTGGATTTTCTCTTTGCTGCTGGTGCCTTTGGACTAGTCATCGCAAACAATGCCTCTATCTCAGGTGCTGAAGGTGGCTGTCAGGCCGAGGTTGGTTCGGCCTCTGCTATGAGCGCTGCCGCCTTGACTCTGGCTGCCGGTGGAAAACCCTATCAAGCCAGTCAAGCTATTGCCTTTGTCATTAAAAACATGCTGGGCCTCATCTGTGACCCTGTGGCCGGTTTGGTCGAAGTTCCCTGTGTCAAACGTAATGCCATGGGAGCTAGCTTTGCTTTCATCGCAGCAGACATGGCCTTGGCAGGTATCGAATCTAAAATCCCTGTGGATGAAGTTATCGATGCCATGTACCAAGTGGGTTCAAGCATGCCAACTGCCTTTCGTGAAACAGCTGAAGGTGGACTCGCTACCACCCCAACTGGTCGTCGCCTCCAAAAAGAAATTTTCGGAGAATAAGCTTATCAAATAGGAGAAACTATGACCTCTATCTTAGCTATCTTTTTCGATCTGGATGGAACCCTCGTTGACAGTTCTATAGGGATTCACAATGCCTTTTCCCATACCTTTAAGGAGCTAGGAGTGCCTAGCCCTGATGCCAAAACGATTCGTGGTTTTATGGGACCACCTCTTGAAAGTAGTTTTGCGACCTGCCTGAACAAAGAACAAATTTCTGAGGCTGTGCAGATATACCGATCTTACTACAAGGAAAAAGGCATCTATGAAGCTCAACTTTTCCCTCAGATTGTAGACTTGCTTGAGAAGTTATCGAGCAATTACCCTCTTTATATCACCACTACAAAGAATACTCCAATCGCTCAAGACATGACTAAAAACTTGGGAATCTATCATTTCTTTGATGGCATTTATGGTTCCAGCCCTGAAGCACCCCATAAAGCAGATGTCATTCGCCAAGCCTTGCAGACACATCAACTAGCACCAGAACAAGCCATCATCATCGGAGATACCAAGTTTGATATGCTGGGAGCTCAAGAAACAGGCATTCAGAAATTGGCCGTCACTTGGGGATTTGGAGAGCAAGCAGATCTACTAAACTATCAACCTGATTATATCGCCCACAAACCCTTAGAGGTTTTGGCGTATTTTCAATAACATAGACTGGGTGACAACCCCATTTCAGAAGAAAATGAAGTAATACTCAATGAAAATCAAAGAGCAAACTAGGAAACTAGCTGCGGGCTGCTCAAAACACTGTTNNGAAGTCAGTAACATATACATACGGCAAGGCGACGTTGACGTGGTTTGAAGAGATTTTCGAAGAGTATAAGTCTCTACATAACAAAACGCATATTACCAAGGTTCTTATTGTACTGACCCCCAAAAGTTAGACAATTAATTTATCCGAAGGATTTAGTTCTGTATTGTACAGGGCTAAGTCCTTTTAGTTTTACCTTAATTCGTTTATTGTTGTAGTAATCAATATAGTCTACAATAGCTTGTTCCAATTGCTTAAGCGACTGAAATGACTTCTCATAACCATAAAACATCTCCGATTTCAGAATGCCAAAGAAGGACTCCATCATACCATTGTCTGGGCTGTTACCCTTACGTGACATGGATGCTTGAATTCCCTTACTCTCCAAAAATTGATGGTAAGATGCATGCTGGTATTGCCAGCCTTGGTCACTATGGAGAATCGTATTCTCGTAGTGCTTCTCTGTGAATGCCTGTTCCAACATTGTTTTTACTTGTTCTAAGTTGGGTGAAGTTGAAAGATTATAGGCGATAATTTCGCTATTAAAGCCATCTAAAACAGGTGATAAGTAAAGCTTTTGGGTACTTGCTGGAATGGCAAATTCTGTCACATCTGTGTAGCACTTTTCCATTGTTTTAGAGCCTTCAAATTGACGTTGAATGAGATTCTCTGCCTTCTTGCCAACATCTCCTTTATGAGAAGAATATTTTCGTTTCTGTCGCATTTTAGCTTGTAAATTGAGTACTTTCATCAAGCGTTGAACTCTTTTATGATTTACCAGATAACCACGATTTCTTAGTTCTAAATAAATCCGACGATAACCATAATTTCCCTTGTGTTCGATAAAAATGGATTGAATTTCAGCTTTAAGCTCTTGGTCCTTATCTGGTTTGTCTAGTTGTTTCAAGTGATAGTAGTAGGTCGAACGAGCTAGTTTAATGGCTTTTAGAAGAATATCTAACGAAAACTCAGTCATTAGTTCTTGAACAATTTCTGTCTTTCTTCTTTCTCTTTTTCCTCCTTCAATCGGAGTTCTCTTAACTTTTTTAGGATGGCATTCTCCGCTCTCAGGTACTCATTTTCTGCTTGAAAGCGTTCTAATTCTGTCCTCTCTTCAGGTCTCTTTTTTGGCTTACGTCCCATTTTAGGTACTCTCCCTCTTGTTTTCTCAACAATAGTATACCCGTTTTTCCTGTATTGTGCTAGCCAGTTAAGAAGTATCGTACGACTTGGGAGGCCGTATTCAAGAGAAACTCTATCTTTAGTCCAGCCTTCACGTAAGACTTTATCAATCATTTCTTGTTTTAAATCAGGAGAATAGTAACGATTTTTTCCTTTTTTGACGAACTCCATTCCGTAACGATCAATCAATTTAATCATGTACCTAATATTAGAATTGTTTATCCCAAATTTATTTGAAAGCTTCTCTAAGCTATATCCTTGTTTTCTAAGTTCATAGATCTGAACTTTATCATCATAAGTTAATTTCATAATAAAATACCCCAAAAGTTAGATTTTTTCTATCTAACTTTTGGGGTGCAGTTCATATGAACAACTTGATAATATGCGTTTTTCTTTTTTATTCAACGTGGGTTGTTTGATTGGCAAAGGCGATAATAGCTTGCTTCAACTCATCTCCACTAAGAGTGCGGAACTCTTCAATTTTTTGATTGATGGATTCTAAAGGCATGACATTAACCTTACCAACGAAAATCTTATCCATAACTTGGTTATCAACGAGTTCGGTTGATACTAAGAGTTCTTCGTAGAGTTTTTCACCTGGACGGATTCCAACTTCAACGATTGGAATTTCACTTTCGGTGTGTCCACTTAGAAGGACCATTTTCTTGGCCAAGTCATAAATCTTGACTGGTTTACCCATATCAAGGATAAAGACTTCTCCATCCTTGGCATAAGCACCAGCATGGATAACCAGACGGCTAGCTTCTGGAATAGTCATAAAGTAACGGGTCATGCGGAAGTCTGTGACCGTTACAGGACCACCTTCAGCAATCTGACGTTCAAAGACTGGAATCACACTACCACGGCTACCAAGAACATTCCCAAAACGAACTGCACAGTAGGTTGATTGGCTACGTTGGTTAAAACCAGTGACAATCAACTCCGCCACGCGCTTGGTTGCTCCCATAACATTTGGTGGATTTACCGCCTTATCTGTCGAAATCATAACCATCTTAGGTACTTTGGCTTCATCAACAGCCCTAGCAACATTGTAGGTTCCATGGATATTGTTTTTGAAGGCTTCTTTTGGATTGCGCTCCATCATAGGAACGTGCTTGTGGGCTGCCGCATGATAAACAATAGCTGGCTTGTACTGCTCAAAGACTTGCAACAAACGATCATAGTCTTGAATGTCGGCAATCACTGGTACATAATCAATCCCTTGGAATTTGCGAATCAATTCATGATAAACAAGGTAAATTGAATTTTCCCCATGACCGAGCAAAACAATGCGTTCAGGATTGAAACGGCTAACTTGGCGACAGATCTCAGAACCGATTGAACCACCAGCCCCTGTGACTAAGATGGTCTTACCTGTCAGTTCTGCGCCCAGACGCGATTCGTCAAGACGAATTTCCTGACGACCTAAAAGGTCCGTAATATCAATTTTTTGGAAGCCAGTAGCTGCTTGGTGAAGTCCTTGAACAACAGTTTCAACCTTAGGCATCTTGTAACATTTTACACCCAGCTTATTACACATCTGCAAGATACGCTCATATTCTGACGGGTCAAGCGACGGAATCGCAACGATAACACGCTCGATTTGATGGCGTTTAGCTAATTCAGGCAATTCATCATATGAACCCAAAACAGGAATCCCACCAAGTTTTTGGCCCTTTTTCTTAGAATCCTTATCCAAAATGCCGACAAGTTCCAAATCACTGGTTGGATGTTGGTAACTATCCATAAAGAGGGCCCCACCATCACCAGCACCAATCAAGAAGGTCCGACGGTGTTCTCCATCGCCACTGCCTTTTTTGCGTCTGGAGTAGATTAACTGCCAAGTAATCCGTGGCAATAAAATCAGGAAGGTACTCAACAAGATAAAGAGAATGATGAAACGGATGGAGAAGAGTGGCAAGAAGGCATAGCAGATACTATATGACAAGACGCTGCTGGCAGTCACACCAAAAAAGATTTTCATGAAATCCGTAATCTTGCTGTAACGACTAATACTCGCGTTCAAGCCCCAAAATGCAATCATCAATTGATAAAACAAGAAGGCCAAACTCGTATAGATAATGTAGTCAACAGGTGCTGGATTAATCAAGCCGTAAAATAAAATATAAGATACAATGATGGAAACCACCATACTGAAAATATCAAATATTCCCCAGAAAACCTGCTTTTGTTGTTTATTTAAAATTTCCACCAGATCAATCACATAATCTGTTAGTTTTTTATTCATAGAAATTTACTCCTCCTTAAAAGAGCTGGATAGTTATATTGTTATTATAACACTTTTTATCCAGTTTACGATTTGCTACAATCTTTTACTTGCTTTTTCGTAACAGTTTCATAAAAATAAACTGTCTGACAAATCCTGGACAAAGAGCAACAACCATCTGAATGGCAACACTCTTGGCATACTCCATGTAAGAAATTTGCCCTCGGTTCAGCATGCGCTGACGAGCTTGACGATAGAGTTTGAGGTAACGCAGTCCCCCACGACGCTCAAACATCCCTGCTCCGACACGAACCTGACACAAGATTTGATCCAGATTTCCAGTCTTAGCTCCTGCAGCAATCATGTTGAGCCAGAGGAGGTCATCCTCCATATAAAGACCATCCTCATAGTTGCCTGCCTTGAGAACCATGTCCTTCTTGAACATGACAGTCATGTGGTTAAAGGCACTTCTCATCCTTTGATAAGCTACAATCTCTGCATGTTGAGTTGGAACACGACGGTAAGAAACAATCTCATCAGGATTGTCAATAAATTCTGCAATGTGTCCACCTAATAGGTCGAGCTTGTCCTTCTCCATTAGCTGAACCTGTTTCTCAAAACGGTCTGGAACAGCTATATCATCCGTATCCATACGGGCAATAATATCATACTGACACCGCAAAACACCCTGTCGAAGAGCCAGACCCAAACCTTGATTCTGCTCAAGAGGATAGCGTTTCACTGGAATATCAGACTCAGCTTCAAGCTGGTCTAATACCTGATAGAGCTCAGGTGTCAAAGGCCCATCCTCAACCAGAACCAATTCGCTCGGTTTCAGGGTCTGATTTTGAACACTCTCAATAGCATCCTTTAAAAATGTCGGATTTTCCTTGATATAGACCGACATCAATACGCTGATTTTTTGCTTTTCAGACACAGTTTTTCTCCAATGTATAAATTTCCTTCCACTATTTTATCATAATTTTCAAGACTTTCCCATTTTTATCTTGAAAGCCAGAAACCTTACTTGACATTATAGTGAAAAAGCCTTAAAATAAGCTGTTATTAAAATCAGTTAGAAGAGGTATTATATGAAAAAACAATCACTCTTTTTTGTTCCAGGTATTATCCTGATTGGTGTTTCCTTGCGGACTCCTTTTACTGTTCTACCCATTATTTTGGGAGATATTTCGCAAGGGCTGGGAGTAGAAGTTAGTTCACTTGGTGTCTTGACTAGCCTTCCCCTCCTCATGTTTACCCTCTTCTCGCTCTTTTCTACCCGACTGGCTCAGAAAATCGGCTTGGAGCATCTCTTCACCTACAGCCTCTTCTTCTTGACCATCGGTTCTCTCATTCGACTAATCAATCTGCCCCTACTCTATCTAGGAACCTTGATGGTTGGGGCAAGTATCGCAGTCATCAATGTGCTGCTTCCTAGTCTCATCCAAGCCAATCAACCAAAGAAAATTGGTTTTCTGACTACCTTATATGTAACTTCTATGGGGATTGCAACGGCTCTGGCTTCCTATCTAGCCGTGCCTATTACACAAGCCAGTTCTTGGAAAGGACTCATCATCCTCCTCACCCTGCTCTGTCTAGCAACTTTTTTGGTCTGGCTCCCAAATCACCGTTATAATCACAGACTGGCTCCACAAACCAAACAAAAAAGCCAAACAAAGGTCATGCGTAACAAACAGGTCTGGGCAGTGATTGTCTTTGCAGGTTTCCAATCCCTGCTCTTTTACACCGCGATGACCTGGCTACCTACCATGGCTATCCATGCAGGTCTATCTAGTCACGAAGCTGGCTTGCTGACCTCTATCTTCTCTCTGATTAGTATCCCTTTTTCAATGACCATCCCAAGCCTGACAACCAGCTTATCTACTCGCAACCGTCAGCTCATGCTCACTCTGGTCTCACTGGCTGGTGTGGTCGGCATTTCCATGCTCTTTTTCCCAGTCGGTAATTTCTTTTACTGGCTTGCCATCCATCTCCTCATCGGAACCGCAACCAGCGCCCTCTTCCCTTATCTCATGGTCAACTTTTCACTCAAGACAAGCGCTCCTGAAAAGACAGCCCAATTGTCTGGTTTATCTCAAACAGGAGGCTACATCCTAGCAGCCTTTGGGCCAACCCTCTTTGGATACAGTTTTGACCTTTTCCACTCTTGGGTACCAGCTGTAGCTGCTCTCTTACTCGTCGATATCCTGATGACTGTGGCCCTCTTTACTGTGGACAGAGCTGATAAAATTCTTTAATTATTCTAAAATACTTCTCAGATATAAATAATGCAAAGCCAGACTCTGTCTGGTTTTTTTAGCTTCATTCCTTTTCAAATAAAGAGAAGAATCCAGCCAACCACTGCCCCTATCTAAAAAAATGGTATAATATTACTAAACAAAGTCCTAGATACAACTTGTTTAGATTAGAACAGTATGGGAACCTAAAAAATTATTACTTTTTGGAATTGAAGTCCGGCATAGTTATTGATAGACCAGAGAACTATCTGAAGTAAAATCTTGAATCAACTTTAACTGTTTCAACGCCATTAAGAAGAGTTAATTTGATAAAAAATCTCAATTGTCCAAGGACTATAGAAACATTTAAGGAGAAATTGATATGTTCGCAAAAGCTGGAGACGTCTATTGCGTTTACAATACCCATCTAAAAAAATACACAGCTTGTCAAATAACGAAGTTAGAAGAGAAAGGAGAAAAGCTAAAGGCTATCCTTCTGTCATTAGACTGGGTAGGAGAACAACCTCTTAAAGAAGAAGAACTATCCTCATTGAAGCCACTCTACAAAGATTTTATGTACTGGGAACGAGGCCTACACCTAATTTATGTAGATATTAATGTCCCAGCCAATTATATTTTTATCGGAAATAGATCACCTTTAACGACTGAAAGCACCAATGCATATGCGGTTTCTTGGGAAAATGGCTACGACGTTTATAGGCAACTAAAATGGCAAGAAATACCAAAAGAGAAAAGAGACTTCTTTAAAAAGGCGGATAAGAGCAAGGAAAAGGTCCTATTTCTAGGGGAAGAATGTGCTATTTCTAGGCAAAATCTGAATAGTAAACTGACAGAGTTTGATGATGCTCTGGAATTGAAGGTTTTCCCTTGCTTGTCTGAACTAACCTTAAACAAATGGCCTCAAAATTTATACGAGTATCTACAGTTCAATCCATTTTTGAATGTGATAAAGCTTGAAAACCATGAACAAACAAAGTTAGATTTCTCTCATACATATCTACGTAGACTGACCCTTGATATGACCGGCGTAAAGGAACTTCAATTAAACGATGATTTGGAAGAATTAATTTTAATTGGCGACTTTAACGAAAACTGTCAGATCCAAGCCAAAGAAAATGGAGCTAATTTACGGTTACTGCTTCATAAATCTGTGCCTATAGTCCAGGGATTAAAAGATTTAGGGGCCCTACATTGCTCAGGTATTCTGGAAATCGATTTTGCACAAGTCTTGAGTTGCTATCCTAAACTTAGGGAATTGAGATTGTGGGGAAAACCAGGAAACATCCGTAATTTCTATAAATTATCAGAATTCAAAGAACTAGCCGTTTTTTCAACCGTCGACCTGTTTGGCTTTACCGCAGAAGATATTCCTAGACCAGAAGATTTACCGAAACTAAACATGTTTTGGATGAGTAGCTTACCCGAAGATGCCGCTAAAGTAGCTAAAACATATTATAAAAAACAACAAGAAAAGGGACTAAATCTCTGGATTCAAAAACCTAGAAAATCTGAATGGCTGGCACAAAACTTGAACAATCCATTTCGTTCATGGGATGGACAAGAGAATATTTCAGCCGCAAACGCAAAAAAGGCAGCTACTCTATATAAAAAGACGAGAGCTGGTATTAGCAAGCTCGTTAAGAGTTCAGCTGACGAAATGATGCAACAAGTCACTGACTTAGTAAGAGTTTATACCGAAGGCTTTAATAAAATGGACAAGCGTAACTGTTTTATTGAAACAAGCGAACGGGAGGACATCTACACTGCTCTTGTTGATCTTTTAAATTTGATACCAGCTGAATTCAATATCAATAAAGAAAAACTGTTACAAGTATTTGACGAGCTAAGGGATTTTTAGATTGAAAGTTTGCTTAAGTCAATGTTTAAAATGGAGACTATTATGACTCGCTTTATACAAAATATCACAATAGAAAATCGGCAAGTCGACAGGGAAAATTTGTTTGCAATCGGTTATTGTCCAGAAATAGCAAAACATCTACTGTGTGTTCATATCTCTTGGATTGCAGGCTACGACCGATATTATGAGTTGGATGAAGGTGATTGGGCTCTCTTTGAAATTGAACGGGAAACATTTCTTAAAAAATATGAAAAAGAAATCAAGGCACATCTGACTGAAAGATTGATTGGTGCTGGGGCGTTGAGGGATTATGATTTTAGATGTTTGCCTGATGACATCCTAGAAAGCTTGGACAAATACCCTCCATTTGAAGGCTATGTCTATCAAGATGGCTTACTCTGTGCCCGAATCAAGATTGAAGACAGGTATTTTAATCTTCCGCCGATTTATGATAAAAAGTACAGATAGTAAACACATCAAGGTTCAGATAGAGATACATAAATGTAGATAAACAATACGTGCTGAAACAATTATATCGGTGATAGTGATGAACTGGAGAATCTCGCCCTTTGTAAAATAACTACCCAAGAATAATCAGGAGGTTGCCATGGCAATAGACGGAGTAAAGATTATAGACAGCGATGATGCTTACGATATTTATAACACCATAGTGGGAAGATATAAAAACGGCGAAAATATTGCTAAGATAATCGAAGATATTTTAAATGATGAAAATAATTTTTGTATAGATGATTTTTATACTGAGATTTATTGGACAGCCTTTGCCTACTCCTTGTGGAAGATTGGACATTTACCAGAAGACATAAAAAATAAAACTCTCAAAATTATCGAAAAAGGAGCGGATAAGTTCTGGCTTGAAATTGACAGCAAAGCATTGAAACAAAGACAGAAAGTACTTGATAAACTAGCTATTCAGCTACAAAGTGTCAATCCGAAACCTCTTAAAGTTCCCAAAGCAAAAACAAAGAGGGAGCCGTACTTTAAAGTAGGAGATGTGCTTGTGGTTCAATTTGAAAATGAATACGGAGTCGGTTTTGTTTCAGCTCTCGACCAAAGTACGAGAAAAATAGAATATCACCTAGCCTTTACAAGGTTGCTACAAAAGAATAAGCCCACTATGACGGATTTTTTGAATAGCGAGATTGCTTGCAAGATGAATAATAGACAGTATGCTATTGATACTGACTGTTGGTTTAATCACAAGGATTTGGGGCTTTTACTAGATAAATTTGAGAAGATTGGTAAGGTCATATTAGAAGATTATGCTCTGTGGACTTTAGCACCTGCCTGCACCTTGGGTGATATCTATGAAGAAATCACAGCGAGTAAGGGAGCCCGAGGTCTTCGTTTTATGGAGACGTATAAATTGATAAAAGCTATGGAATAAATGAGGAAGATAAGGGTTTAGATGGGAAAGGAATCTGTTTCAAAGCATATCCTAGATTATACATTATGATTCTAGCTTATCTTTAAAATATAAATTTCTGTGAAATAGCTGATGTTCGTTCCTCTAAACTTCTAGTTTTAGCTAGAAGTTTTTTTATATATAAAAATTTTACACATTTCTCTTGACAGGGCTTTCTTTTAAATGTACAATGTATGTGTAGAAAAATTATATATAAAAATCTTACACATTAGAAAAGGAGGTTTCCCATGTACTTTCCAACATCCTCTGCCTTGATTGAATTTCTCATCTTGGCCGTACTGGAAAAAGGGGATTCTTATGGTTATGAGATTAGCCAAACCATTAAGCTGATCGCTAATATCAAAGAATCCACACTCTATCCCATTCTCAAAAAATTGGAAGGCAATAGCTTTCTGACAACCTATTCTAGAGAGTTCCAAGGTCGCATGCGCAAATACTACTCCTTGACAAATGGTGGTATAGAACAGCTCTTGACCCTAAAAGATGAATGGGCACTCTATACAGACACCATCAATGGCATCATAGAAGGGAGTATCCGCCATGACAAGAACTGAATACCTGACTCAGCTAGAACTCTATCTCAAGAAACTACCTGAAGCTGACCAAATTGAAGCCATGGACTATTTCAGAGAACTCTTTGACGATGCTGGAGTCGAAGGAGAAGAAGAACTCATCGCTAGCTTGGGAACTCCCAAAGAAGCAGCTCACGAAGTTCTCTCTAATCTTCTTGATAAAAAAATCAATGAAGCACCTGCTCAAAAAAATAACCGACAAATTTTACATATCGCCTTGTTAGCTCTCCTTGCAGCACCCATCGGTATTCCTCTGGGAATCGCCATCCTCGTGACCCTGTTCGCAATCCTTGTGGCAGCCTTGACTGTCATTCTGGTTTTCTTTGCGGTTTCCATACTTGGTATCATCGGCGGATTCCTATTTTTAGTTGAAAGTTTCACTGTCCTCGCCCAAGCCAAATCAGCCTTTATCTTGATTTTTGGTTCTGGTTTACTGGCTATCGGTGCTTCTTCACTAGTCTTACTAGGTATTTCCTATGTAGCCCGCTTCTTCGGCCTACTCATTGTTCGCCTGGTGCAATTTGTTCTCAAAAAAGGAAAGAGAGGTGACCAGCATGCGTAAATTGACAAAAGGATTTCTCATTTTTGGTGTGGTGACTACCGTTATCGGATTTATCCTGCTCTTTGTAGGCATCCAATCTGACGGAATCAAGAGCCTACTTGCCATGTCCAAGGAACCTGTCTATGATAGTCGGATGGAAGAGCTGACCTTTGGCAAGGAAGTCGAAAACCTAGATATCACGCTCCACCAACACGCGCTCACCATCACAGACTCTTTGGATGATCAAATCCACATTTCTTACCATCCATCACTCTCTGCTCACCATGATCTTGTCACAAATCAAAGCGACAAAACTCTAAGCCTCACTGATAAGAAACTGTCTGAAACCCCATTCCTCTCTTCTGGAATTGGCGGGATTCTCCATATCGCAAGTAGCTACTCTAGTCGTTTTGAAGAAGTTATTCTCCAAGTTCCAAAAGGAAGAAGTCTAAAAGGGATCAACGTGTCAACCAATCGTGGACAAACCACCATCATAAATGCTAGCCTTGAAAATGCAACTCTCAATACAAATGGTTATCTCCTCCGAATTGAAGGAAGTCGTATCAAAAACAGCAAATTCAAAACACCAAATATCATCAATATCTTTAGCACAGAACTGACAGATAGTCAGCTAGAGTCAACAGAAAATCACTTCCATGCTGAAAATATTAAAGTATATGGTAAAGTAGAACTATCTTCTAAAAATGCGCTCAGTATCATGTTAACTCAAAAAGAAAGCCAAGAAATTAACTTAGACCTCTCGAGTCACCATGGTCCTATTTATCAGTTATCGAGAGATGAGAGTCACCGCCACCCCAACGAATTAAGCAACCCTTACAAAACTGAAAAAACTGATGCAAAAGGTCAACTCATCGCTAAGGCTGATGATTATATTAGTCTTGAAACTACAGCTAACAGACCTTAATAAACCTATTTATATCGACCACTATGACACATAACCCACTAAAAAGGAGGTTCTACCATGAAACAAGAATGGTTTGAAAGTAATGATTTTGTAAAAACAACAAGCAAGAACAAGCCTGATGAACAGCACCAAGATGGTGCAGACAAGGCTGAAGAAACGATAGCCGATCTCGATACACCAATTGAAAAAAATACTCAAGTAGAGGAGGAAGTCTCTCAAGCTGAAGTCGAACTGGAAAGCCAGCAAGAAGAGAAAATTGAAGCTCCTGAAGACAGTGAAGCAAGAACAGAAATAGAAGAAAAGAAAGCATTAGATTCTACTGAAGAAGAGCAAGATCTTTCTGGGGAAACAGAAAAAGTCACTATAGCTGAAGAGAGTCAAGAAGCACTTCCGCAGCAAAAAACAACTACGAAAGAGCCCCTTCTTATCAGTCAATCCTTAGAAAGTCCCTATATCCCCGACCAAACTCTAAAATCTACGGATAAATGGAAAGAGCAAGCGCTTGATTTTTGGTCTTGGCTAGTGGAGGCTCTCAAATCTCCTACAAGCAAGCTTGAAACAAGTAGCACACACAGCTACACAGCCTTTCTCTTGCTCATTCTGTTTTCTGCATCTTCCTTTTTCTTTAGTATCTACCACATCAAACATGCTTACTATGGACATATAGCAACTATGCATAATCACTTCCCTGAACAATTTGCTTCATTAAATCTCTTTTCGATTATCTCTATCCTAGTAGCAACAACGCTCTTCTTCTTTTCATTCCTCTTGGGCAGTTTCGTTGTGAGACGATTTATCCACCAGGAAAAGGACTGGACGCTAGAAAAGGTTCTCCAACAATATAGCCAACTCTTGGCAATTCCAATCTTCCTCACTGCTATTGCTAGTTTCTTTGCCTTCTTTGACAGCCTACGATTTACAGCCCTCTTGTGTGTGATTAGCATTGGAATCATTCTACTTGCTAGCCTCCATATCATTACAAGACCAAGTCAAGCAAGTGAAACCGACTCCTTCTATCAGTTATTCTTGTCTGTCCTTGTGAACGGAGTCATTATCCTCCTCTTCTTTGTAGCTGAAGTGGCACTGATTGGAGATTATCTTCGTATCTTGGCCTTTCTTTAAACTTCAATCCTGTCTTTCATGGCAGGATTTTTTCTATGTCAAAAAAGCAAGTCGATTGACCTGCTTCTGATTTACTCTTCTTGTGCTAATGCTTTAAAATCTTTGTCTAAGATGGGTTGTACTTCTAATTGATTGGCATCTAGTTGGTGGTAAGATGCTGATGGTAGTGACTCTAGGAATTTTGCATAGTCCAAGCGAGCGATAGCTTCATAGTCTTCTGGTTTAGAGCCATCTCCTGTGATTTGAACCAAGTCAATCTCCCACTTGACTTCCTTATCCACCAATTGCTCAATATAGGCAGCAGGAACAAATGGTTCTCTCGGTAACACTGTCTTGACTCCTTGAGCCAGATGATAAACACCGTGCACTTGGCCTTCTCCATCCTGATAGAAGGAAACTCTTGCAAAGTAGGCGTCTGTCTCTTGAACCGCACGCACACGCGCTTCAAACTGAGCCAAGCCATCTGCCTCTAAAAAGCTTTTCAAGTCCTCATGACTAAAGAAAACAGGATTAAAAATTCCTTGGCAAATCATAAAGTGCGCTACAGTGTCTGCCAGATAGGCTTGAATACTTGCTTGGAAATAAGCTTCAAAGTCAAAACCATCTAATCCTTCAATCTCAGTTCCTGTGTAAGCAAGCAGAGCATCTAAAAATGATTTGATAATCTGCCAGTCTGTCTTCGTGAGTAGGTCAGGAAGATCGACACGGTAAGCCTTTTGACCATCAGCATAACTAACCTTAAAGAGAAATTGCGATTGCCCTACTATCGCACACTCGATATACTCAAGACGGCTAAGAGGCTGACGGAGATAGACTGCATCATAACTATGCGACTCCAAACCTTCTAGCAAGTCCAAGATCGACTTGGCAGTCAAAATCTCCTGTTCTCCTAAAATGCTCTGTTTATTTGGAATAAAAAATGTTTTCGTCATAACTGGACTCCTTTGAAATCGTTTACATACAGTATACCTTATTTCCCTGAAAGATACAGAAACAAACTTTAGATTTTTGAGTACAAAGCATAGAAAAACAGCCCCCCTGAGGACTGTTTGATCTTATACAGTAGCTGCTTGATCCAAGCTTTCACCGATAGCGGCTAGGCGTTCGATCACTTCAGCTTGTGTCAATTCATTTTCTGAAACATAGCGGTTACGTGGGTGAACACGGCACTCGTGTGAGCATCCACGAAGGTACTTGTCTTCATTTTCTTCTGATGTCAAGATACGACGGTTACAGAATGGATTTCCACAGTTGACATAACGTTCACATGGTGTCCCATCAAACCAGTCTTTCCCTACGATGGTTGGGTTGACATGGTTGACATCGACTGCGATACGCTCGTCAAAGACGTACATTTTCCCATCCCAAAGCTCACCTTGGACTTCTGGGTCTTTACCGTAAGTTGCGATTCCTCCGTGCAATTGACCAACATCTTTGTAGCCTTCACGAACCATCCAGCCTGAGAATTTCTCACAGCGAACGCCACCTGTACAGTAAACCACGACACGCTTGTCCATGAATTTTTCCTTGTTATCACGGACCCATTGTGGTAACTCACGGAAGTTGCGAATATCTGGGCGAATAGCTCCACGGAAATGTCCTAGGTCGTACTCATAATCGTTACGTGTGTCAAGGACAACGGTATCTTTATCAAGAAGCGCTTCTTTGAACTCTTTTGGAGACAAGTAAGCACCTGTTGTTTCAAGTGGGTTGATGTCATTGTCAAAGTCGTTGTCTTCCAAACCAAGGTGGACAATTTCTTTCTTGTAACGAACAAACATCTTCTTGAAGGCTTGTTCATTTTCTTCGTCAATCTTGAACCAGAGGTCTTCCATACCTGGGAGGCTGTGAACGTAGTCCATGTATTTTTGAGTTGTTTCATAGTCACCTGAAACTGTTCCGTTAATTCCCTCGTCAGCGACTAGGATACGGCCTTTAAGACCGATTGATTTACAGAAAGCCAAGTGGTCTGCAGCAAATTGCTCTGCATTTTCAATTGGAGTATAAAGGTAGTAAAGTAAGACACGAATATCTTTTGCCATAAGATTTGTTCTCTTTTCTATTCTTAAATTTTCTAAATTTTTTATTTATCCATACTAGTATACCTGCTTGAGAAAACGAATGCAATTTATTTGACTGGAAATTGCTATATTTCAATTTAGAAAAAAATTTCTTGTACACTACACTTAGTATCAATCATATTTTAAAAAATCCTTGGATTTTCCAAGGATTCATTTTTAAACTTTTTTAGCTTTAGCCATATAGAACAGTTGGAGTAGAATACCAAGGATAGCCATGCCGATAACGATAAAGAAGGCCATTGTATAATCTCCTTGGTTTGCCTGTGCAAGACGTGCTCCTAACTGAGGACCAGCAATAGCAGCTACGCCATAAGCAGTAAACATCCATCCATAGTTTGTCCCTACGTATGTAACTCCCCAGTTTTCAGCAGTAATTCCTGGGAATGAACCGAGGAAGTCTCCAAATGACAAGGCAACCATCATAATTCCAAGGATGGCCAAGATGCTTCCAGAACCTTTGAATAAGGCTGTGAGCAACAAACCAGTAGCAACCGCTCCAAACATGGCAATAACGGTAGGATAGCGACCAATCTTATCAGATACTGTACCCCAGAAGATACGACCAAATGTATTAGCGATAGATACCAGCATAACGAAGAGTGTAGCTTCTCCTACAAGCTTATACTGGTCAGAAATTGATGCTGCAGTACCGATAATCATCATTCCACCAGTAGCACCGAGAACGTAAATCAACCATAGAAGCCAGTAATTTCCATCACGGAGCATTTCTTTGTAAGTTTTACCTTCTGGTTGAGCTGTTCCAGATGCCGGCGCTGCTGCAGGAGCTTTCTCCATTACCAATGAAGAAGTGCAAATAACAATTAGAAGAATGATTCCCAATACTTTGAATGTTGAGTAAACACCCATAGAAGCAATCAAAGCTTTGGCAACTGGACCGATAATGAGCGGGCCTAACCCGAAACCTGCTGCTGTCAAACCACCAGCTAGACCTTTTTTATCTGGGAACCACTTAGTGGCAACTGAAGTAGATGCTCCATAAGCTGAACCAATACCAAGTCCTAGGACAACCCCATAAGTGAGGTACAGGACTGGAAGAGAAGTAGCAAATCCAGTAGCAAACATACCAGCACCGAAGAGAATACCACCTAGGAATACAAATTTCTTAGGTCCTGCTGAATCAACCTTAGGACCGAAAATAATCATACCAACAGGTACCATTGCAAAAGAAATACTAAAGGCCAAAGAAGTTTGGGCTTGAACCCATCCTTGACTAGAATTGGTTTCTAGCAGCGCCTTTTGAAAGACTGACCAGGCGTAACCAGCACCTAGAGATAGATTCGTTAAAATGGCTGCTGCCAAAATTAACCATCGATTGGGTGTTTTTTTCATTTGAATAACCTCATGTAAAATTTCTTGTTCCTAAAAAGAATAGAGAACAACTTTTATCATTTTTTCACCTACCTCGTTTAAATTGATCATTGTATAAATTTTTAAGTATATAGAACTGTGTAAATGACATACATCTATATACGACTGCTTAAAAATTTATATCTATAGATCTCTTAAATCAGAACAAGATGAATTTTCACAATGTTAAGCGCTTTCATTGCACTCTTATTATAAGCTACTTTATTCTAAAAATCTACTTAATAAAAATTAATAAAGATATAAGAAATTTTAATATTTTAATCACCTGTTATCATTTTAATATTGTTTATATCATCTAATTCGAATAATTATCTAAATAAAGTAAAAAATCACTGCCCTCCCCCAGATAAACCTGAGGAAAGCAGTGATTCTTATTTTAGGAGTTAGGAATGAATACACGAAATCAATTGATCTTATGATTTTTTGTTTTTCAAGAATTCATCGTATTGTTTTTGCATTTCGTTCAATACTTTTTCGTAGGCACCTTCAGATTTCAATTTTTCCATCAATTCTGGAATCGCTTTATCTGGGTCTACAGTACCAGTGTTGATAGCTGTATCAAATTGTTGCATTGTGTTAGCGATAGCTGAGATTTCAGATTTCACATTGTCAGTGTTAAAGATAAATCCAAGCGCTGGAGATTCTTTAGCTTCTGCCAATTCTTTCTTAGAATCTGCAATTTGTTGATCTGTAACGTTTTCGTTGATGTAAAGAATCCAGTTGTTACCAGTGTTCCATCCACCCATGTGAGTGTTTCCTTTGTAGCCATCAAGAACGCGAACACGGTTTTCTTTACCTTCAATTTTTTCCCAGTTCTTGCCTTCTGGACCGTAAACCAGACCGTTCAAGAGTTCTGGGTTCGTATTCAAGAGGTTCAACACCTCCATTGATTTTTCTTTGTTCTTAGAGTTGTTTGAGATGACAAAGTTAGCAACTTGTGTTGTTTGGTTTTTCTTGATGAAGTTAGTGAATGATTTGATTTGGATATCTTTGTTAGCAACACGTGAAAGCAAGCTGTTACCGTAGTCAGCTGGTCCTACTGTTTCTTCACGAACGAACCAAGTATCTTGTTGAAGGTCAAATGAAGTATCGCTTGTTGCTACGTCTTTTGGAATGTATCCAGCTTCATAGAATTTGTGAAGAGTCTTCAAGTGTTCTTTGAAACGAGGAACGTCGTAACGGTTTACAATCTTAGTAGTGTCCCCTTCAAGGTCGATAACGAATGGAAGACCGTTTGCTACTGGGTAGTCAAAGTTCTCAGAAGGGATGAAGTTCTTAGTAACTGCAAATGGCACTACGTCTGGAGCTTTTTCTTTGATTTGTTTCAAGACTGGCTCAAGTGTTTCGTATGAAGTGACACCTGAAATATCGATACCGTATTTAGCAAGAAGAGTTCCGTTGAAGGCGAAGTTTTGAGATGATGCAACGTTGGCTGCAACTGGAACTGCGTAAATTTTACCGTTTACAGTATTACCCTTGATGTAAGCTGGGTCAAGTGCTTTGTAAAGGTCTTTACCTTCTTTTTTGTACAATTCTGTCAAGTCAGCGTAAGCACCTTTTTGAGCATTTACAATGTAGTTATCTGCAAAGGCAATATCATAGTTTTCACCAGATGATGTGATAACTGACATTTTCTTACCATAGTCACCCCATCCAAGGTATTGGATATCCAATTTGGCACCAACTTTTTCTTCGATGATTTTGTTAGCATTTGCTAGCAATTCATCCAAATTATCTGGTTTGTCACCGATTTGGTACATTTTGATAACAGGTTTGTCACCTGAATCAGCAGCTTTTTTGCTGTTACCTGTCAAGTTGCCACAAGCAGCAAGACCTGCAGCCAAAGCGACTACACTAGCAGATGCAAAAGCATATTTTTTCCAGTTTTTCATGATAAAAACTCCTTTTTTTATTTTTAAACTTATAAACAATGTAATGATCTTATACTCAATGAAAATCAAAGAGCAAACTAGGAAACTGACCGCAGGTTGCTCAAAACNNACATCTATACGGCAAGGCGACGTTGACGCGGTTTGAATTTGATTTTCGAAGAGTATTAACTTCACACAAGGGAAGTTGGGAACTGAGAAATGTTCTTTCTCAATAAGCACTATTCTTTCACACCACCGATAGTCAAACCTTTTACAAAGTAGCGTTGGAAGAATGGATACAAAATCGCGATTGGAAGGGTTGCAACCACAACCATGGCCATACGACCTGTTTCTTTCGGTAGAGCAACTCCCAGTTGACCAGTCAAGCCGACCGCTTTGGCAATGTAGTCCATATTTTGTTGGATTTGCATGAGCAAATATTGCAATGGATACAAGTTGTCACTCTTGATGTAAAGAAGGGCGTTGAACCAGTCATTCCAGAAACCAAGAGCTGTCAAAAGCGTGATGGTTGCGATACCTGGTAGTGACAATGGCAAACAGATTTGGAAGAAAATCCGAGCCTCACTGGCACCATCGATACGAGCCGATTCTAGAATGGCTTCTGGAATGGTCTTCTTGAAAAAAGAACGCATCAAGATGATATTGAATGGTGAGAGAAGCATTGGAACAATCAAGGCCCAAACAGTATCCCCAAGCTGAAGCACACGGGTCACCATGATATAACCTGGTACCAAACCAGCGTTGAACAACATACTGAGCAGAACGAAGATGGTAAAGAATCTGCGATACTTAAAGGTTGTCCGTGAAATAGCGTAGGCATAGGTTGTTGTGATAAAGACATTTGTAAATGTCCCAACTACGGTTACAAAGACAGAAATGAAGAGGGCTTGTAAGATTTTATCCTTAAACTGTGCCAAGAACTCAAAACCGTCTAATCCAAATTGGGATGGGAAGAAGCTATAGCCGTATTGGAGGAGGCTTTTCTCGTCCGTCACTGAAATAATGATAACGAATACGAAGGGTAGGATACAAGAGAGGGCAATCAAACCCGAAATGGTACTGAAGAAGATATCTGCTTTCTTACTGAAGGAGTGAATGCCGACATTATCAATTTTTTCTTTTTTAATTTTCTTTTCTGCCATATTCTCCTCCTTTCTAGAACAAGGCTGAGTTTGGATCAACTCGTCTTGCCAGTAAGTTTGATAGAACCACCAGAATCAAGCCGACTACTGATTGGTAGAGACCTGCTGCTGAAGCCATCCCGATATCTGCTGTCTGAGTCAAGCCATTATATACATATACGTCCAAGACGTTGGTTACGTTATAAAGTTGACCAGCATTGTGGGGAATTTGGTAGAAAAGACCGAAGTCTGCACGGAAGATATTTCCGACTGCAAGGATGGTCAATACGGTTACCAGCGGTGTCAACTGCGGAATGGTGACATTGCGAATGCGTTGCCATTTGCTGGCTCCGTCCACTGTCGCTGCTTCGTAGTAGGTTGGATCAATTCCCATGATTGTCGCATAGTACATGACACTGCTATATCCAAAACCTTTCCAAATACCTAGGAAAAGTAGGAGATAAGGCCAGATTCCCAAATCAGCGTAGAAATTGACTTCTTTGAGACCAAGACTTTCCAATAGATGATTGAACACCCCTTTATCAATGTTTAGGAAGGCATCTGTAAAGAAACTGATGATAACCCAAGACAAGAAGTAAGGGAACAACATAGAAGTTTGGAAAATCTTCACCATTCTCTTGGAACGGAGTTCACTGAGGATAATGGCAATCCCTACAGATACAACTAAACCTAGAAAGATAAAGCCAAGATTGTAGAGGACCGTATTTCGTGTGATAATAAAGGCGTCTCTTGAACTAAATAAGAATCTGAAATTATCGAGTCTGACCCATTTACTATTTATGATACTATCTATGAAACCATTACTGGTCATGTGGTAGTCTTTGAAGGCAACCACGTTCCCAAATACTGGAATGTAGAAGAATAGAATCAACCAGAGTGCCCCTGGCAAAACCATCAAGAGAAAGATCCAGTTGTCTCTCAAGGTTTTTGAAAACTTATTCATAATTTCCTCCCTTTTTATTTTGATATCCATCTAAAAATTCCTTTTTAGACTTTTGATAACGATTACATTATTAGTATACTCCTATTTGCAGGTTAGGTTAAACTACTAATTATAGAAAAAACTCCACAAATTATTTTATGTGGAGTACTTTTGAAGAAAGGGATGTTTCACGCGAAACACTCTTCATAAGACACAATATTCTTGTTTTTAAGTCGTATAAATCGTTGAAACTGTCGCAATAGTATGCCACTGGTTGGCTGTTGTGGCTGCGAAGTCCTTGTCTGCGTAGAAGTCAGTAAATGGTAAGATTTCCACTTCCAGCTCATCTATGCGGTCAAGCTGACCAGCCAGATAAGACTCGATACGACTTTCTGCCCGCTTGATGCGTTGCAAGAGTCCGCCCATACGGATATCGACCGTATCCAAGCCAAAGACCTTGTTTTCTTTCAGCCATTGGTGGCTAAAGAGGGAATGGAAGTGTTCAATTTGGCTTCTGAGTTCTGGTAATTCTTGCCTTGCGATTTCTTGTAGACTTTCTTTATCGCCCACTTGGTAAGCCTGACGAATGCGTCGTCCCACATCTACTTTGCTACTTAAAATAGCATTCAACTGGGCCTGAGTTTCAAAGAGGTAAGCATAATTTCCTGCTTTTTCTTCAATGTCAGCAAGCGTCTCAGCAGCCTGAGCAAAGTGCGGTTTGTCCTGTTCAGGTGTCATGTGTTGATCAAGGATGGGACAGAGAACATCCTGATAAAAGACATAGCGGTTGGGATTGATGCCACTGAGATTGTCCGGCAAATCTGGCAAGAGGTTGGCAAGGTCAATCTGCATAAAATCTTCAACCGATAGACCTGTATTGGTCTTGAAGTGAGCAGACAAACGGTCTAGGTCATTGCGGTAGCTGAGTTCTGCCCAGATTTGCAGACTTGGTAGGATAGAAAACTGGGCTGTTTCCCCACCATTGTCCCCCCAACCCGTCACAATGACTTCTTTAATCTGATTAGTACGGCAGGCTTTATTAGCCTCAATAGCTACTAGACGGCTGAAATGGTTATTGGGTGTGAAACCAATCCACTTCCAAGCACCACCTGCAAAGGCGATATCTTGGCTAATCTTGTGGTGATTACGGAAGTTGCGATTATATTTTTCCTCGCTATCCTGATAATAGTCCCAGTAAACCAAGGTCACTCGGTCTTTGAGACGGTCTAGGTAGACACGAGTTTCTTCTGGAATTTCCACATCACGGTCGTACTGGCCATCCGCTGACATGAGTTTGAAGAACATATCGCTCCACATCTGGCAGTGGAATCCATATTTATCTGCAATATCCAGCACGCGCTCCAAGTGTTGGCACATGAGGAGACTACGATCCACAACACCGTTCAGAATCAAATAACGTCCCAAACCAACCAAGTGGGCTTCGTCCATGCCGATATTGACCTTGCGTGTTTGTAGTTTAGATAGAGTCGCAAACATTCCGTCAATCAAATCATAAACCTTTTCTTCACCAATAAGGAGAATATCCTCTACATCACGGAGTTCCTGCACTTCTTTGACACCCCATTTGACAAAGGCTGACAAGTGGGCCAAGGTCTGAATGCAAGGCACAAAGGTCATGTCAAACTGTTGGGCATAGTCTTCGATTTCCTGCAATTCCTCAGCTGAGTAGGCTCCACGGAAATAGCCAAAGTAAGGCTGCCCTTCAATCTGGTAGGTGTCTTCCATGTAGAGCTCAAAGGTTGAGTAGCCCATGAGAGCCAAGACCTCAATCATCTGCTTGGCAGAAGCCACATTCAGCACCGCATTTCGCGAACAGTCTGCCATGTAGGCTAAATCTTCATAAGCCGCCTGTTCCTCAATCTCTACCTTGTCACCTTCTGCTAGGGATGTTGCCAACAAGGACAAGGCGCGATAGAGTTGTTGAGGTTTACGGTATGTCAATTGATAATGATCACCCTCACCCTTGATAGAGATAGAGGCTTGGTCAGACTGAGCGACTGCTACCTCTACATCTGGCAGCGAAATGTGCTTTTTAAGCAACTCTACTGCTTGCGCTTGTTTGGGACTAAGCCCTGTAAATCTTACCATTGGTTTTCCTCCTGTAACCAGTTGACAAAGGCACCGTAGAGATTAGCATCTGCATGATAGGTGCAGGCTTGGATGACGGGTGCGACCGTGTATTCTTCGTAGGTCTCGACAAAGTTATCAACAGCTTCCTTGACACCTTGGATAAAATCTGGATTTTGACTGATAGAGCCTCCCAGACTGATGACATCTGGGTCGATGAGATATTGGATATTGAGCAAGCCTTGCGCCAGATTGAGGTTCATGCGCTCAATGGCTTCTTGACAAAGGGCATTTCCTGCTTCGGCCTCTTGGTAAATCTTGCGACCGTCCCAATCAGTCTGACCAGATTTTTCAATCACGTATCGTACCATATTCCCAGTTGACGCTAGTTGCGACCAGTTGTTGAGCTTTTCAGCAGGAGCAAGAGTTGTCATGTAGCCAAATTCCCCACCCAGGCCGTGGCGACCTCGATGAAGTCTACCATTGATAATCATGGCTCCGCCAATCCCTGTCCCAATCACGACACAGGCTGCATTTTCAAGCTCTGGATGAGCTAGTAATTCACTGAGTCCAACGCAGTTGGCATCATTTTCCAGATGGACAGGAATCTGATAAGAGCTAAGCGCCTCATACCAAGAAAATCCGTGGATGTAGGGGACGGCACTGAAGCCATCAATCACACCTGTCTCTTGATTGACCGCGCCTGGAACGCTCATAGCAATCCCGCTATAATCCTGTTCTGACAAACGTTGATCTAGCCAAGCTAGTAAGTCCTCCAAGTTTTCAGGCGTTGGAATGCTTGTCTTATTCAGTATTTTCCCATCAGAAGTCAGACTGGCAAACTTAATTCCAGTCCCTCCGATATCAATCGTTGCAATGGTCATTGTTTTTACCATAAAAAGGGGCAAATCAGCAGTTAGTCCTTACTTTTTCGCCCCTCCTTTCTTTTTATGTTTACTTTTTGAAATTAAATTTCTTCTTTTTTGATGAATTCTGTACGAATTTCTTGTGGAGCCAATAGTCCTGAATGAACTGGATATGGTCGCTCAAGTAAGTCAAGAATAGTTTGTTGATGTTCTGATATGCGCACATTTTCTTGACTCATATTATAGTAACGGAGGACATAGCCTTCTTCATTTTCAGCTACCTTAAAGGCTGTTGGACAGATTTGCGGTATGCTGAGAACAGAATGGCTCAAGAGGCTACCAGTCGCAGTCACGCTTCCTTCCTGTCTAGCAAGCTGAAGGCTGGTAAACGGTGTCTGCAAGGCTTTAGCACGACGATAGGCTGAGAAGCGTTCTTGGGCTTGGTGGCATTCAAGCGCAAACTCGACTTCAAACTCACGCAAGCATTGTGCTTCTGGTGTTGGGAAGTAACCCCAGTCACCTAGCTCACCTGACGCACGCAGAATGGTCACTGCAATAGTGTCGTCTCCAAGGATTTCGTATTCATTCAATCCCTTGTTGGATACAGTAACCCCTTTTTCATCGTCATACAGACTAACAAAGGCTTGTTGGTGTTGAGGATTTTCAGGATTTTCCCATGAAGCTGCTGGTTTGTTTGGTCGTGTCACCACCTCATAGATGCTTTCAGAATCATTGCTTGGACGCGTGTTATGAGTCTTAACCAAGAGACGGATACGGTGGTCTTTAGCAGTGTTAGTAAAGCGAGTCTTGCAACGGATTTGTGGATTATCAACGAAGATAGTCATCTCAGTTTCCAGAGGAATGCTTGTCAATTCTTCTGACCGTCCAGCTTCACGCTTCATGAACTCGATGATACCTTTTTGCTCTTCTTCTAGCTTTTCATCTGCACTGACAGGCACGGTCAATTCATGTTTGAGCAAAATCTTAGCATAACGAGCTGTATTTTCCAAGACCTCGTAACCCTTAAGCTCTGCATAGATTGGCTCTGTTCCTTTTGGTTGGAAATAGATATACTCGTTTCCGATGTCACCACGGTCTTCAAAACGGATAAAGTCTTCATAGGCTTCGTGAGTTGTCTTAGCATAGACTGTGATGTTGTCATCCACACTCACCCTTACAAATGGCGTATCAATCACTCCGTTTTGGTAAATACCATCGCGGTGTTCTTGCTCTCCTTCCAGCAATTGGAAGGTTGTCCAAGAAAGTGGCGCTAGGTGAACTGGAATAGTCACGCGCACTTGGCGAGCGATACGAGCTTGGCGGAACTTGTCTTTTGGTAAATCATACTCAAAATTAGCCCCAATATCCTCGATTTTAGCTTCTACAGGACGCCCATCCAAGTCCTCCACACGGTAGCTTGGCAAGGTAAGAGCAGCCATCTTCTTGTAGCCTTCCGTTGGGTGTAATTCCTTGAAATCACAAGTCGCCACATCAATCACTGTACTGACAGTATCAACCTTATCATGCAAGCCTGTGTTAATAACCGTAAAGAGATAGTCACTCTGAGCTTCGTGAGTTGCAATTTTGCCCTTCCACTCGTTGAGAAGATTGGTCTTAACAAAGGTTCCGACTTGGTTAACCTTGGCAAAACGAGTTTCCATCTCACGGTGAACTTCGTCCACGCTACAGCCACAGATACTATCATGCGGCGCATTTTGCAAAAGAGTTTTCCAAGCATAGGTCAACTGGTCCTTGTGGCTGTGACCCCCAGTGATAATAGTCAAGGGTTCTACAACTTGCTCCAGCAAATTACTGTTTTCTTGGAAGGCTTGTTTGAGGTAAATGCGGGATGAAGAAGTATTAGCAAGTGTGTACCAGCCATCTGTTTCCTGACTGGTCAACTCACCTGTAACCGTTGATAATTGCTCTGGTAGAGCACTTTCCACAGCTTGAACATATTCATCAAAGGAACTGTGAACAAAGGTCACATCTGGGAATAGTTCATTTGCCACACGAATGGCTTCGCTCAGATTTTTCTGTACAGGCTGGTGGTCACAACCGTTCATCATCAACCATTGGTTAGTCGAAGCGTAGGCACGCACATCTGACAATTTTTGTTTCCAGAAAGTCAAGGCCTCATCTTTATCAACTGGAATTTCATTCCCGTTACTGTACCAGTTGGCAAAGAGAATCCCAAGAACACGACTTCCGTCCGCACCCTGCCAGTACATTTCTGAAAACTGGGAAGTAAACTGCTCATCTTCGAGGACTTGGTTATCAAACCCAATTGGCTTCACACCACGACCAAAAGCGGCCACATGAATGCCTGATTTTTGAAGGATTTGAGGCGCTTGTCCCATATTTCCAAAGGTATCTGGGAAGTAACCAATTTGAGTAGATTTGCCCCATTTGGCAGCTTCTTGCTGACCAATAAGAGTATTGCGGACATTGGCTTCACTTGAAATCAAGTAATCATCCTGCAAAATGTAAAAGGGACCAATTTTCAATTTTCCTTCGTCAATGTACCGTTGGACTTTGTCGCGATTTTCAGGACGAATCTCCAAGTAGTCATCAAGGACAATAGTTTGTCCATCTAAATGGAAACTCTTGAACTCAGGATCATTTTCAAAGAGATCAAAAAGATTGTCAAATAATTCCACCAACTGCATACGGTGGCTTTCAAAAGGCAAGTACCACTCACGGTCCCAGTGACTATGTGAGATAATATGTACGACAACATTTTCCATGAAGTAAAACCTCATTCTAAATTAAATTTTTAATGTTTTAAATGTAAATTTGTGATTCTGACAAGAATCAGTTACGCTAATACTCAATGAAAATCAAAGTGCAAACTAGGAAGCTAGCCACAGGCTGCTCAAAGCACTGCTTTGAGGTTGTAGATAGAACTGACGAAATCAGTAACCATACCTACGGCAAGGCGAAGCTGACGTGGTTTGA